>NZ_JBSQYS010000024.1:0-67333 GCF_055140945.1 Sunxiuqinia sp. | reverse complement strand
TGTGCTTTCCATTTTCTTGATATTTGCAAATATCCTGATTCTCGCAGCTCCTCAATTCCAGCTTCAACAAGGGCTTTGCCCAAAAACAAAAATTGAACAGAGAAACAAGCGACTCCACCCTCACCTTACAAAGAGATAAATTATAAACATATCATAATTTATCTAATTTAATGTTATACTGAACAAAATGCGCTTGCTGCGAGTTACAACTTTAATATTAACGAAACACTGTATACAGTTCAAAAAAAAATCTGCTTTACTATTGACGGATTACGTATAGTTTGACAATTATTTGCTAATTTTAATTTGATTGAAACCGAATCCCATGACACATTCAGATAAAAAACAGAGTGAAAGTGACCTTTCAAAAATGCATTCATCACAAGCTTCATTATCCAATGAGCTATTAAATGGATTTGACAAAAATCTTGCAAATGACGCATTTATACGTTTCGACACTTCAAAAAAACACCTTTATCATTCAGGCAATCTGTTCTCTATGCTTAATACCAATCCCGATAATATTATTGGACAGGCCATAAGCGAAACAGATTATTTAGGAGAGTTGACCCACGACATTGACCAAATCCTTGACCTGATAATTAAAAACGGCACTCCTTACTTCAACGAATTCCGGCTAAAAAACACAAACAAGCCATTATGGATTAGCATTAGTTTATCGCCTGAAAAAGACGCAACAGGAGACTTTGTCGCAGTCAATGGCCTGATCAGGGATATTACGAAACAAAAAGATGCTGAAGCTCAAATTCAGAAGAAACAAGAATGGAAACAGTTGGTTGTGGATGCATCCGAGTTAGGTGTTTGGGATTGGGAGGTTAACAGCGAAGATTTACAAATATCAAGAAAATGGAAAGCACAACTAGGCTATTATCCTGACGAACTGGACGATAAATTTCAGACCTGGATGAACAAACTTCACCCGGACGATTATAACCGGGTAGAGCGGTCGTTTACCAATTTCCTTAAAAGCAGCTCGCTAATTTTTGAATCCGAATTTAGGTTAAAACACCGGGATGGTGTTTATCGTTGGATTAAAACCCGTGCAGCAGCTATTCGCGACAATCAAGGAGAAGCTGTACGTATTTTAGGCACGAATCGCGATATCACGACAGAAAAAAAGCATGAGGGTAACCTCCGAAAACTCAATCAGGCCATCATGCAAAGTCCTGTTGCAATCGTAATTACCGATTTAGATGGATATATTGAGCTTTTCAATCCGGCATATTGTAAAATTACCGGATTCCAGAAAGACGAGTTGATTGGAAAAAAGACTAACATTCAAAAATCCGGCTTTCATTCTAAAAAATTCTATGAGGAACTTTGGGATACAATTACAACAGGTAATGAATGGACAGGAGAATTTAAAAACCGAAACAAGAACGGAAGAACATATTGGGAGCTGGCCTCTATCTCGAGCCTAAAAGATGAGCACGGCATTATTACTAATTACATCAAAATCTCCGAAGAAATTACATCATTCAAGCGACTGGAAGAAGAACTGAAAAAGTCACGAAAACGAACTCGCATCGAGAACCAGTCCCGGCATAATTTTATGGCTAGCATGAGTCATGAAATAAGAACACCGATCAATGGCATTATTGGATTTTCCGAGCTATTACAAACAGGCGATTTATCGGTAGAACAACAACATCGTTACGCTGATATTATTGAAAAAAGTAGCCGATATTTGCTGGTACTCATTGATGACATCATTGACATCTCAAAAATTGAAGCAAATGAGTTGAAAATAAAAAAAGATGCTTGCTCCATACAAAACACGTTTAGTGAATTGTCCGCAAGATTCAGTGAAATGCAGGAAGCCAGAGAAAAACCTAATTTGGAAATTCGCTTCCGAAAACCGAATCTGAAACACCACGATTATATTTTCACTGACACCCAACGGCTAAAGCAAATTTTATTTAACCTTTTTGACAATGCACTGAAATACACCGAAAGTGGGCATATTGAAATTGGTTATCAATTGATGACCAATAAAAAGATCCAGTTCTATGTAGAAGACACCGGGAAAGGAATCCCGAAAGAACAGAAAAACACAATTTTCGACCGTACACTTCACCATGCACACAGCTTAAAAGAACGCAAAGGTGGGGCTGGGCTGGGGTTGGCCATTTCAAACGGACTCGTAAAGCTAATGGGAGGCTCGATGAACGTGAAATCCACAGAGGGCAAAGGCTCTATTTTCTATTTCACGATTCCTTACGACAAGATCAGTGCCCCCGCAAAACCGAAACCAAAGGAACAAAAACAGGATTATGACTTTACTGGATTTACAATTTTGATTGCTGAAGACGTTGACTACAATTATGAATACCTGGCTGAAATTTTAAGAGATACCAATGCAAAAGTGCTTTGGGCAAAAGATGGTATTGACGCGCTAAACCTCTATGGTAAAAACAGAGTCGATTTAATCCTGATGGATATTCAGATGCCCGAAATAGATGGTTATCAAGCCACTCAAACGATTCGGGAGACCGATAAAGAAATACCAATTATTGCCCAAACAGCCTATGCAATGGCCGAAGAAAAACAAAAGTGCCTGGATTCCGGCTGCAATGACGTTTTAAGCAAACCCATAAAAATGAAAGAGTTGTTGGACACTTTGGCGAGTTATCTGAAATAACCTTCGCATTTTGGCTATAATTAAACAGCTCTTATTAAATTTGATGCCACAATAATTGCCAGGTATGATTACGGAAAAGTTTCCTTCCCGCTTATTAGAAAATGCTGTCAACGAATTTGCCAAGCTTCCGGGTATTGGTCGTAAAACGTCATTGCGATTAGTTCTGCATTTGTTGAAGCAGGAAAAATCGGAGGTTGAATTGTTTGGGAATAGTTTAATTCAATTACGAACTGAGATTAAACACTGCAAAGTATGCTACAATATTTCCGACTCCGAGACATGCAATATATGTAGCAATCCCAATCGGAATCCTGAGGACGTATGCATTGTGGAAAACATTAAAGATGTGATGGCCATCGAAAATACGCAGCAATTCTCAGGACTCTATCACGTACTTGGAGGAATTATTTCTCCAATGGACGGAGTTGGCCCATCTGACTTGGAAATCAACTCATTAATTGAGCGAGTAAAAAGTGGAGAAGTAAAGGAAGTCGTTCTGGCATTGAGTACAACCATGGAGGGAGACACAACGAATTTTTATATTTATAAGAAATTGAAAGATCTGAACGTTAAGATATCAACATTAGCGCGTGGCGTATCGATTGGAGATGAATTGGAATACGCTGATGAAATAACACTAGGCAGATCCATTAAAAACCGTCTTGACTTTGAAAGTACCTTATCGCAGTAACCATTTCAAAAAAGCCAAGCAGCATTAAACAACAATGAAGCTCTCAGTCGTAATTGTCAATTACAATGTAAAATACTTTTTAGAACAGTGTCTGCATGCTGCTCTAAAAGCATCCAAAAATATAGATGCTGAGATTTTTGTTGTGGACAACAATTCCGTTGACGGTTCGTGCCAAATGGTTCGCGAAAAATTCACTGAAGTTAAACTCGTTGAAAATCACGATAACAAAGGCTTTTCAAAGGCCAACAACCAAGCCATCCATTTGTCGACAGGAGAATATGTCTTGTTGCTCAATCCCGATACAATTGTTGAAGAAGACAGCTTTATCAAGTGTATTCAATTTATGGATGAGCACCAGGAAGCCGGTGGCCTGGGCGTAAAGATGATCGACGGAAAGGGCCGTTTTCTTCCTGAATCGAAACGAGGACTTCCAACGCCTCTTGTTGCATTTTATAAGATTTTTGGGCTATCGCGTCTTTTCAGTAAATCGAAGCGATTTGCCCGCTACCACATGGGTCATCTGGATAAAGAGCAAACCCATGAAGTAGAAGTTTTAGCCGGCGCCTACATGTTCCTGCGAAAAACAACATTGGATCAGGTTGGCCTGCTCGATGAAGATTACTTTATGTACGGCGAAGATATTGACTTGTCGTATCGTATTACCCAAGGTGGCTACAAAAATTACTATTTTGCCGATACCACCATCATTCATTACAAAGGAGAAAGCACAAAAAAAGGCAGTATCAATTATGTCAAGATTTTTTATCAGGCGATGGTCATTTTTGCCCGGAAACATTTTTCGAAGGGACGAGCTGATTTATTCTCTGTTTTAATCAACCTGGCGATTTATTTCCGAGCTTTTTTAGCCATTGTAACCCGATTTGCTAAAAGCATCTTCCTCCCAATTGTTGACGCACTGGCCATTTACGGCGGTTTTTTATGGCTTCTCCCCTATTGGGAAAGCTTCAAATTTGAACCGGGTTATTATCCTGCCCGGTTTATGAATACAATCGTTCCGATTTATATCCTGATCTGGATCGTAAGCATTTGGATGTCGGGAGGCTACCAAAAACCGATCAAGATCCTCAATATTTTTAAAGGTTTGTTTTGGGGGAGCATTGCCATTTTAGTTTTTCATTCGCTGGTCGACGAAAGCTTACGCTTTTCGCGGGCATTGATACTGCTAGGTTCAGCCTGGGCTTTTGTCAGTCTTTTGAGCTACCGATATATTCTGAGCCATAGCAAGTCGAAACGAGTTCAATTTGATCGGAACCGAAGAAAACGCGTCATATTGATTGCCAGCGAAGAAGAGGCCTCCAGAATCAATCAATTAATCGATCAGTCGAATATGAAAATCAACGTTATTGGATTGGTTCAACCAACAGGAACTCATGCAGAAAAGGAATTTCTGGGAAATCTCAGTCAACTAAACGAAGTGATCAGTATTCATAAAATAGAAGAGCTTATTTTCAGTGCCAATGATCTTCCATCCAGAGAAATCATCAACATCATGCTTAAGCTCAGCCAGCTAAATATCGAATACAAAATCGCTCCACCCAAAAGTTTATCAATCATTGGAAGCAATTCAATCGACACAGCTGGCGAGCTCTACGTGGTTCATCTAAATGCAATTACGAAAGAAAACAACCAACGAAACAAGAGACTTCTCGACCTTCTGCTCAGTTTTATTTTACTGGTTACTTTTCCGGTTACGTGCTGGTCAGTCAAGAAAAAACCGGGTTTCCTGAAAAATATTTTGACCATTCTATTTGGTACAAAAACCTGGGTCGGGTTCTCCGGTAATGAAGAGACGAAATCTCGTCTTCCTAAAATAAAGAACGGAGTAGTTTCGCCAGCTGACAAATTTGAACATGAAATTAACGAAGAGAAAAAATTAGAAATTGATATGGTATACGCCAAAAATTACAGCATCTTGCAAGATGTAGATATTATTTGGCATGCCTGGAAAAACCTTGGACGATGACATTAAACAAGCTTGCACACGGAAATATTCGCTTTCGACCTTTGGAGCCGGAGGATCTGGAATTGATTTACCAATGGGAAAATGATCCGGAAATTTGGCAAGTGAGCAACACACTGGTTCCCTTTTCAAAATATATTTTGAAACAATATATTGAAGAATCTCACAAGGATATTTTCGAAACCAAGCAGCTTCGACTCATTATTGAAGATATTGCACAAAATGCAGTTGGCGCTATTGATCTCTTTGACTTTGATCCTTATCATCAGCGAGCCGGTATCGGAATCTTGATTTACAATAAAAAAGACCAAGGCAAAGGACTCGCCTCTGACGCTCTTCGACTAATGGCATCCTACGCCCGCGATGTAATAGGACTGCATCAGCTGTACGCTAATATTACCGTAGACAACCAAGCGAGCATTCATCTGTTTAAAAAAGTCGGGTTTCAGCTTGTCGGCACTAAAAGAGACTGGATAAAAACTTCAGACGGCCGACTGGATGAGAATTTGTACCAATTGATTTTATAACTGCTGAAAATCAGGAATCTCTTTCAAAAAAGAATAGGATTTCTTTTCAATGTCAACAGAACAGCAATAGTGGCTTAAGCCGTTGGAAACAATTAAATACGGAACCTGAAAAGTCATATTGTATCGAGTAATCTGGTCAAATGTTTGCTGGGAAATTTTCACCGATGGAGCCTTAAATTCAACAATCAGCAGTGGCTTTCCCTGGCGATTGTATACCAACAAATCAGCTCGAAATTGATTTCGGTTTAGTTTTAATCCGGTTTCGATTGCCATTAACGAGGGAGGAAAACCTTTTACATCAACTAAATACCTGATAAAATTTTGACGCACCCATTCTTCAGGAGTCAGCACAATCATTTTTTTTCGTAATTCATCAAAAATGAGCTTTTTACCATCCTGGTCTTGAAAACGAAAAGAATATGTTGGTAAATTTAGTTCAGCAAACATAGTTAGAAGCTACAAAGTTGTATTTTTGTAAAACATACAATCCGAGCGAAATCTTTGGGGATTGAATTTCGTTCAAAATTGCTAAAAATTCTGCAGAGATAAAATGGACTTTTATTTTTGATTGAATAAAACAAGTCATTTTTTTAGTTGTTGTAGAAACAATTCTTGCACTAAAATCAAGATTGCATGAAAACAAAAAAGGAAATTGTAGACAATTGGTTACCACGCTATACCGGGCGGGGTTTGAAAGATTTTGCCGGATATATCTTGCTAACCAATTTTCAACTCTATGTTGAACTTTTTGCTGAAAAATTTAATGTGCCAATTCTGGGGATCAATCAAAATATGCCCAATGCATCAAACGGTGATATCACCATTATCAATTTTGGAATGGGAAGCCCCAATGCCGCCACGATAATGGATTTGCTGAGTGCTATCAAACCCAAAGGCGTTTTATTCCTAGGGAAATGTGGAGGTCTGAAACGAAAAAACAAACTGGGCGATTTAATTTTGCCTATTGCTGCAATTCGAAGCGATGGTACTTCGGATGATTATTTACCACCTGAGATACCGGCGCTGCCGGCTTTTAGCATGCAGCGAGCTGTTTCTACAGCCATTCGCGAAAACCGAATTAATTACTGGACCGGAGTTGTTTACACAACCAACAAACGGGTTTGGGAGTACGATGCCCGGTTTAAAAAATATCTGTACAAAACCAGAGCAATGGCTATTGATATGGAAACTGCTACTATCTTTACAGTCGGTTTTGCCAATCAAATCCCAACCGGAGCCTTATTATTGGTGTCTGATCAACCCATGATTTCCACCGGGATTAAGACCGTAGCCAGCGACAAGAAGGTTACTTCAGACTATGTGCAAAACCATGTAAAGGTAGGAATTGAAGCTCTTATGGAGATCAAAAACAATGGCCGATCAGTAAAACACTTACGATTTTAAACTGTCAGTTGGAACATGAATTACGAAGATATTTTAGCCAATCTTAAAAAGAAAATTTATCATCCTGTTTATTTTTTAATGGGTGAAGAAAGTTATTTCATTGACCAGATAACAGACTACATCAGTAAAAACGTGCTCACTGAAGCTGAAAAAGGGTTCAACCAGCATACTTTATATGGAAAAGATACTGACGTGGACACTATCATAACCCACGCCAGACGTTTTCCAATGATGGCTAATCACCAGGTAGTTATTGTAAAAGAAGCCCAGAATATTAAAAAGATTGAAGATCTGGACACATACATCAAAGCTCCGTTAAAATCTACGATTCTGGTTATCAATTATAAATACAAAACTATTGATAAACGGAAAAGCTTTGCTAAGCAATTGGGGAAAACATCGGTTCTTTTCGAATCAAAAAAAATATACGACAATCAGTTACCAAGCTGGATAAATAGTTACTTGTCAGCTCATGAATACTCCATTGCCCCACAGGCTTCTGCAATGCTTGCTGAATACCTGGGTACCAATCTAAGCAAAGTCTCCAACGAACTCGACAAGCTGATTATTAGCCTTCCGAAGGGAACCCAAATAACACCCGACCATATTGAAAAGAATATTGGCATCAGTAAAGATTACAATATTTTTGAGCTGCAAAATGCGTTGGGTGAAAAAAACATTTTAAAAACCAATCAAATCATTAACTACTTTGCCGCAAATCCGGCAACCAGTCCTATTCCACGGACGATTTCAAGCTTGTATTACTATTTCATGAAAATACTGACTTACCATTTTTTAACCGATAAGTCACCTAATGCCATTGCATCTGCCTTGCAGGTTAACCCTTACTTTGTGCGTTCCTATACGGCAGCAGCTAAGGTTTACACCCCTAAAAAATTAGTTGCCATTATGGAAATCCTTCGTGAATATGATATGAAATCAAAAGGATTTGGTAACGTTTCCACTTCGGCCGGAGATCTTCAAAAAGAAATGATTTATAAAATACTACATTAGCAATTCACCTATGACATTATTAATCGTTGCAATTACTGCCGTTGTTTCCATTTTAGCTTTTAACCGTCCTGACATGATGGACAAGCTCCAGTTTAATGCTAGCAAAGTCGTGCACAAAAATGAGTATTATCGCTTGGTTTCGCATGGTTTTGTGCATGCTAACTGGGAGCATCTCATTGTAAATATGATCGTCCTGTTTTCGTTTGGTCGCGCTGTTGAAAACTATTTTACATACGGTTTTGAAAAAATGGCCAGTGTTTATTTCCTCATTTTATATTTCGGGGGAATGATCATCTCAAATGCGTATGCGTTGTACAAACACCGAAACAATTACTACTACAACGCAGTTGGTGCATCAGGTGCGGTATCCGCTGTTTTATTTGCAGCCATATTCTTTGAACCATGGGATAAAGTTTATTTTTTCGGAATTGTGCCTGTTCCCGGAATTGTATTTGCCGGACTCTACCTTGCATATTCTTATTATATGGGTCGAAAAGAAAGTGATAATGTTGCCCATGATGCGCACTTTCTAGGAGCCGTTTTTGGCTTTGTTTTTCCAATCTTATTAAACGGCCGACTACTTGAACGCTTTATGGACAAGCTTTTTATGTTGATTTAATTTATGAAAGCTATTTTCTTTGATCGTGACGGAGTGTTGATCGACAATTCAAAACACTATTACATTTACCGTGTAAAGGATATTGAATTTGTTGATGGTGTTTTTGAGAATTTAAAACTGCTCAAATCTCAGGGTTTTTCATTTTTCATTGTCACTAACCAGGGAGGAATCGCAAAAAAACAATACGGACACAAGGAAGTTAGCCAGGTACATCAGTATTTAAAAGATGAATTTGAGAAGTATGATATTTCTTTCAAGGACATTTATTATTGTCCGCATCATCATACGATTGAAGCTTGCATTTGCCGAAAACCATCATCTCTGATGATTGAAAAGTTAATGGCTAAATACGAAATTGAACCTAAAAACGCCCTGTTTATTGGCGATCAGGATACTGACATGCAAGCTACTCAATCGGCCGGTATTAAAGGAATTAAAATTACACCAAACCAAAATATGAATTCTTTTATACAAGAATTACTCAGCCCATGAGAACTAATTTCTTGTTGAACAACGGTCAATTTGAACAAGCTAACGAAAAGGTATTTCCGTTCGACTTTTTGGAGAATGTTTTGTTTTGCGAGCAGATCCGTTCGGTGAGAAACCAGCTGCCATTTTGGAACGAACACCTTCAATTAATTGAATTAAAACTCCGCTTACTAGGTATAAATCCGGCTCCCTTTCTTCAAAATAGAGGCAAAGAGCTAAAAAGACAAATCGAACGAACCCTTACAAAAAACAAATTTTTCAAAAGCAGTCACATCAAGCTTTATCTTGCACTTGAAAACGAGACGATAAGCTATGTTATTCAAGCAAATCCCATTGAGTCAACAAGTTTTGCTCTCAACACTGTTGGTCTTAGTGTAAACATCTTCGAAAAAGCTCCTAAAGACTTTTCATTCTTATCGTCGCTCGATTTTGGATCCATGCCTATTTGGAAGATTGCAGAAGCTGAAAAACTAAAAACCAACTATGACGAGCTATTGTTGCTTAACAGCAAGCATGCGATCTTGGAGACTCCCGGGAAAAACCTCTACGTTGTCAGTGGCAATCAGGTTTTAACTCCATCCCCAACATGCGGAGCTTACATTGATCCTGTTCAATCGGCAATAGCTAAAACATTAAAAATTTCAGGAATGGAATTGACAGCTACAGGAAATTTAAGAGAAGAAAATCTTTTAAAGGCAGATGAAGTTTTTGTTGCAAATTCACTGAGCGGAATAGAGTGGGTCAAAGCGTTCAAACAAAAACGATATTTCAATAAAAAGGTAAAAGTTATTCAACAGGAATTCAACCGGCTAGTGCTAGTTTAAAGAAGGATTTTCCGGAAAATGCTCCCATAGCGAGTATTTACCACCAATATCGCGGACAGCATGCACCCACATACTTTTGGTTTGTCGATCCATCATGACAAAGTCGTCGTTAATTTCGGAAACTAACCAGGAATTTTCATTGATCTCATCTTCTAATTGACCATCATCCCAACCGGAATACCCTAAAAAGAAACGTATTTGAGTTGGAAGAATCAACCCCTCACTGATCAGCTTCTTCACCTCATCAAAATCGCCACCCCAGTATAGATTATCTTTTACGTGCACACTACCGGGAATTAGCGAACCTAATGAATGCAGGAAGTATAAAGTGTCGGTACTTACCGGCCCACCAATGCATACATCTGATTCAAAATCAGGAAAATCTCCAAGAATTTCGTTTACAGGATATTCTATTTTTTTATTCAGAATAAAACCAACAGCACCCTTTTCACTATGAGCAACCAATAGAACAATCGAACGATTAAAATAACTGCCTGGCAGAAAGGGCTCAGCAATCAACATCCGACCTTTAGAAGGTGCAACATGATTCGTTTCTATTTTAAACAAATTGATATTCAAGTTCATAATCGATTAAATTCTTAGTCAATTTATGAAAAAAACAAGCATTAATCAAATACCTTATTGAAATTTATTCTAAATAGGTGTTTTGCATGATGATTTCTTACCGTCAATTATCAAGAAAAAAGAGGTACGGTAAAGAAAAACGAAATGAACTAGTCCTCCTCAACCACGACATAGACATCTTCGTTTTCTTTTTTCATCAGAAATTCTTCCCGGGCGAATTTTTCGAGATTTGTTTGGTTGGTTTGAAGCTCGTGAATCTTGCGTTTATCGGAAACTATTTTATTTTTCAAATAAGCTTCCTGCTCGGTGTACCGGGCTAGTTTTCGTTTATTCTGAAAATGTTGCAACAAGCTATGTTCATCAAAAAAACCAACCCACAAGACAAATATGGCCAATACGATACCATATTTTGTTCGAAGTTTAGACCAAATGATCGTAATCATTTTATTCATGCGCTTGTAAATTTACAATAACAAAAGTAAGGTATATTCAATCAAAAAAAAAAGGAGATGAAAAAATTCATCCCCTCTTCCGAGAAATATTGATTTGTTGTTATTTATTATCTGGCAAAAAGCTCGGATACATATAATCATGAGGTGGCACAAAATTTTCTTTGATGGTGCGAATAGACACCCATCTCAAGAAATTAAAGACAGAACCAGCTTTATCATCGGTGCCGGAACCTCTTGCGCCTCCAAATGGCTGCTGGCCCACGACTGCACCCGTTGGTTTATCGTTAATGTAAAAGTTTCCGGCAGCATTTTCCAAACGCTTGGTTATCTTTTCAATATTGTAACGATCTTGCGACATAACAGCTCCGGTTAAAGCATAAATTGAAGTATTATCCAAAATGGCAAGCGTTTCGTCCATTTTTTCATCTTCGTAAACATAAACCGTCAACACCGGGCCAAACAATTCTTCAACCATGGTCGTATAATCCGGCTTTTTAGCTAAAATTACGGTTGGTTCAATAAAGTACCCCACCGACTTATCATGATTTCCACCAAAAATAACTTCGGCATCTTCGTCCTCTTTAGCACGATCGATATACGCCGAAAGCTTATCAAATGAGCTTTCATCGATTACCGCATTTACAAAATTGGTGAAATCTTCGGGAGAACCCATTTTTATCGTCGACAAAGCCTTTCCTACACGTTCTTTAACGTCATCCCAAATACTTGCAGGCACATAACAGCGCGAAGCCGCCGAACACTTTTGCCCCTGATATTCGAAAGCACCGCGCACCATCGCAACTGCCAATGCCTGACGATCTACCGTATTATCAGCAAAAATGAAATCCTTACCCCCGGTTTCGCCCACAATACGAGGATACGATTTATACTTATAAATATTTTCACCTATTGTTTTCCAAATGCTTTGAAATACGCCCGTTGATCCTGTAAAGTGGATACCTGCAAAATCAGGATGAGCAAAAACGGTTTCAGCAGCAACAGGTCCGGAAGCGTAAACAATGTTAATTACCCCGTCAGGCAATCCAGCTTCCTTGAAAATTTCCATGATTACAGCAGCCGAATAAACAGCTGTTTTTGAAGGCTTCCACACAGCGACGTTCCCCATCATTGCAGGCGCAGCAGGAAGGTTTCCGGCAATTGAGGTAAAATTAAACGGAGTCAATGCAAATACAAAACCTTCCAATGGACGGAACTCACTGTAGTTCCAGATTCCCGGCGCTGATTCCGGTTGCATTTTATAAATATCAGTCATGCACTTTACACCAAACCTGAAAAAATCCGCCAGTTCGCACGCGGCATCAATTTCAGATTGGTAGGCATTTTTCGACTGACCAAGCATGGTTGCAGCGTTAATTTTATCACGGTATGGTCCAGCCAGCAAATCAGCAGCTTTCAAGAATATTGAAGCCCGATGCTGCCAACTCAAGGCAGCCCACTTTTCGCGTGCTTCAAGAGCCGACTCAATAGCCATTTGAACATGCGACGCATCGCCTTGATAGTAATAACCCAAGGTATGTTTAAAATCATGTGGTGGCGAAATTCTCATTCGTCTGTTAGTTGTAACTTCCTTTCCTCCAATAATCATGGGTAGCTCAACTTCCACACTTTTCAACTCCTCAAGCTTAGCTTTTAGCGAGACTCTTTCGGGAGATCCGGGAGCGAAACTTTTTACCGGTTCATTCTTTACAACCGGAACGTTAAAAAAACCTTTTGCCATAACCAATTTATTTAGTAGTGATTTCTATATCAGTGCTATTGCAAAACTATCGAAAGGACAACAATTAATTGCTAATAAAAATCAGTTTTGAAAATTAGAACAAACAATATGTTGGATAAAATTTATTCCCACCTAAAAATTGCTATATTTAGTCCGATTTTAAACGGCACATTTTTTCATGCTTAAAGCAATATATCACTTCATTACGAAACCCTATTTATTGTCAACAAGTGAGGATAAACGAAAAATTATCGGGCTTCACATTGTCTTGTTTCTGGGATTACTATATTCATTAACCGACTTTACCATTTCCATTTCAGGTTATAACCTGAATGAATGTATTCCCGGGGATGTTTCAATAATGGCTATCACGATTGTTGGCCTGTATTGTTTACGTAATGCACGTCCTCAATGCGCTGTAAATACCGCATTTCTTATACCGTTTGTCGTTTATTTCTTTTTTATCTCATCGCAGTATTCAATTCTTCCAATAAAGAATGCTCTTCCTTACACCGTATGGTCGCTCATTCCCGGATTTTTATTCATTCTTCTTTTAAGTAATAAGACTGGGCAAAAACTACTTATTAACTATGCGGTGAGCATTATTACAGTTTGCTTTCATTTATACAAGGCAGATCGTTTTGGGGATGCAACAGGCATTTATTGGCCAACCGATGAGCTAATACTAAACCCTCTGCTAATCATTACAATTGCTTTTACGGTAACTTTTCTTATTTCCACGAATTACGAACTTGTCCTTAAAGAATTACGAAATCAGGTTGAGACAACCGATTACCAAATTAATAATACGGTAAAATCGTTTCAGCAAGGGGTTTTATTAATGCGCATCATTAAAGATGAAATGAACACTCCTATTGGGTTGAAGGTGATAAAAACGAACCCGGCATTTCAACGAATGTTTAAGATTAATCCACGGGAAATTCACAACACCGATGCAGATGTTATTTTCCCAAAAGTTTTTCGCAACTCATTCGACTGGAACAACCACTACTTACAGAGCAAAACAAAACAACGGACGGAGGTTTTTGTAGAGCACCTCGACAAGTGGTTCGATGTTTATGTCCTAAATCCCGGATCAGATCAGATCGCCAGTATTTTTTATGACACAACCTCTCACAACGAAACCATTAAAGAATTGGGGGACAGTCGCAGACGCTACAAGGTTTTGCTGGAAGCAATTCCCGACATCTTCTTCATTATCGATAAAGATGGTATCTACATGGACTTTGTCATTAAAGAATCGGAGTTGATTCAGATTAATGCCGATGATATTATTGGAAATTCTATTTTCGAGGTTGGTTTTTCTGAAAAGATGTCGCGAAAAATCTTTCAATGTATTCAGGATGCCATTAGCCGGGATACCATTGAGACAATTGAATATGCGTTAGATGTTAAAAAAGGAACAGCGATGTTTGAAATGCGCATTGCCCGTTTAGATGACAACTCAGTAATTTCGATCGCCCGCGATATTACCAAACGAAAAATAGCTGAAATTCGCCTGGAAGAAGCCAAACATAAAGCAGAAGAAGCTGACCAGTTGAAATCAGCCTTTTTAGCCAATATTTCTCATGAAATCAGAACTCCGATGAATGCGATTATTGGATTTTCAAAAATGATTGGCTCTTCGGATTTCGACCTGGAAGAAAAAAATAAATTCATCGACATTATCGTCTCCAATGGTAAATTACTTATGGAAATGATCAATGACATGATCAGCCTTTCGAAGATTGAAAGCAAACAGGTGTATGTAAAAGAAGGCTTTTGTAAAGTTAATGACTTGATGGTTGACCTTTACCGTGAGTATAGTTTTGATTTGACTTCAAAACCTATCCGATTGAAACTAAACAACCAAAATGCCAATCCAAAGTTTGGTGTTGTAACGGACAAACAGTTGCTAACCGAAATACTAAAAAAACTGCTCGATAATGCCGTGAAGTTCACCAACGAAGGAGAGATTGAGTTTGGCTATCAAATGGATGGTAAAGAACGGCTCCAATTTTTCGTGAGAGACACCGGTATCGGAATTGATGAGGCCCAAATCATCCGTATCTTCGAACGCTTTCATCAGCTAGACAATAAGACAACCCGGAAATACGAAGGAACGGGATTGGGTCTGGCTATTGCGCAACATTACGCCAGCTTGCTGGGCGGACCAATTGAAGTTAATTCAGAAATCGAGAAAGGCTCCAGATTCTATTTCAGTATACCTTTTAAAAACGGAGAAGGAACCCTTCAGGTCGTTCGTTAAAAATCGGCTTTTAGTTGTTTGTAGCCTACCAACTGATCATACCTGCCGGATATGCCTTTATAATATACGAAAATCTGATACTCATTTTCGGTTTCGTAATGCGACCCTTCAAGAACCGTTGCATCGGCCTTTTTACTACCCTCGGGAACATAAACATACTGGTAGTTGTAATACCCTTGCTTCAACAACAGTGTCAATTCATAGCTGGCGGTTTCATAATTCCAGGTCATCTCATTACTTTTATTGGCATTCCAACTGGTCAATGCTCCAAATACATTCACCGACCCTCCAACCAGTTGTGCTTCCAATGGCAAAGTAAAATGTACGAAAAAATAATCGCACTCGGTGTCATAATCATCTACCCGATCCTGACTTTCAACAACGTACTTTCCATTCATTTCTTTGTACGGAAAATATTTCTTATTTGCCCGAAGCTCATCTGCCATCAATGTCGCATGATAATATGGTCTGAAAAAATTGATTGATGCGACATTCTCCCCGGTATACTTTCGCGTACGGATATCAAAATACCGATATTCATTGCCCCCGGGAAAAACGTTTTCCTTATCGTAATTATAATCCAACTCATGCTCCTTAATAAAAAGTGGTTTCAAATCGCGAATTGCGGTATCCCACCTTCCATTTTTCATGATCACCACTTTCACCTCTTCTCTTGGATTGAGAATCGGCAAATTTTCGTGATAAATTGTAAAGTCAACTTCCTGGTTATCTCCTTTAAACGGATCGAACGTAGCCCGTTTCACAATTCCCGCAACACTAACCTTGGGTTCAAGAACCTGAAACCTGCGGGTAAGCACTAATTTATCTTTATCCTGATCTTCGTATACAACTAATACATAATTACCCGACTTGGTAATGCGCACATCATCGTTTGGCACCCGGATCAGGTAATTGATATATGTCATTGTCGTATTAAAGCTGGGGGCATAATCGGTCACCGGATTATCAAAGAATCCATCTAAATATTCATTCTGAAGGATGTATGATTCATTCCAATCAGCATCGCAATGCAAGATCGTATAGTAGTAGTTTTTTGTTTCGTTTGATAAATCATCAAACTTAAAAATCAGATTAACATCACTTCCCGATTCATAGATTGGATCACTAAGCTCATACCCCTCCCGAAAAGCCTTTACCGTTCTAATTTCTTCTTTGAAAACTGCATTTTGATAATGGTACTCGCTCTCATTTTGTGCCTGAGAATTTAATGTAAAAATAACGCAGCAATTTATGACAATTATGTAAATGATAATCCGCATTTGTTTGATCTTTTTTCACCTAAGTTCTACATTTTCAAGTCAGAACTTACAATTACCGTTTAAACGTCTTTGGGTTCGAACGTTTAAACGTATATAAATATTTCAATCATTATAAGTTTGTAAAACAAAGATTGTGAAAAGTTTTTTAAATATGTACTTTTGCCACCCTAAATAATAACTACAACAAGGGATTACAATGTCAAAGCATTTTAAATTGAAACGCGGATTCAATATCCGGTTGAAAGGAACTGCCGAGGTGGTTCTGGAGGATGCTCCCGCACCGAAAACAGTAGCCCTAAAGCCAACTGATTTTCCAGGCTTAACGCCTAAGCTGAAAGTGAAAGCTGAAGCAAAGGTTAAAGCTGGTGATGCCCTCTTTTTCGACAAGTACAATCCAGAAATTATATTTACATCTCCCGTAAGTGGTACAGTAAAGTCTGTCAACCGAGGCGAGCGTAGAAAGGTTTTAGAGATTGTGGTTGAGCCTGACGGCACTAGTGAATATCTCAAATTCACAAAGGCTGATCCATCAACCTTGTCGCGTGAACAAATTCGGGAACAAATCCTAAAGAGTGGCATCTGGCCATTTATTAAGCAACGTCCTTATGGTGTTTTAGCAAAGCCCGGTGATGTACCAACCCACATTGCTATTTCAGCTTTCGATTCATCGCCACTGGCACCTGATTCCGATTTCTTGTTCTCCAAAGAGCAAGCAGCACTTCAAACCGGAATTGATGCAGTAAGCAAACTAACGGATGGAAAAGTATTTTTGGGATTATCACCGGAACAGTCTTCCGGTGTATTCTCGAAACTGAAAAACGTTGAAACCAATACATTCAGCGGTCCACATCCGGCAGGAAATGTAGGTATCCAAATCAGTAAAGTTTGCCCAATTGGCAAAGACGATCTTATTTGGACACTAAGTCCACAGGCGCTTGTTTATATTGGTCGTTTATTTGCTACAGGGCAGGTTGATTTCAGTAAAACGATTGCTTTGACTGGCTCGGAAGTGAAAACTCCCAAATACATAAAAACCATCCACGGAACTGAATTGACCGA
Organism: Sunxiuqinia sp.; assembly: GCF_055140945.1. Lineage (NCBI taxonomy): Bacteria > Pseudomonadati > Bacteroidota > Bacteroidia > Marinilabiliales > Prolixibacteraceae > Sunxiuqinia > Sunxiuqinia sp. The sequence goes on along the minus strand of NZ_JBSQYS010000024.1, from coordinate 49,739 downwards.
CCTTTTAAAAGGAAAAACAAAAGGAGAAGTCAAAGAAAGAATTATCAGTGGAAATGTACTGACAGGAGAAAAAGTTGATTCAGATAATTTTTTGGGTTATTTCGATCAACAAATCACAATTATCCCTGAAGGTGATGAGTATGAATTTATGGGCTGGGCTGCTCCTGGCTTTGATAAATTTTCAGCCAGCAAGGCCTTTTTCTCCAAGCTCCTTCCAAAAAAAGAGTATGCGCTGAGTGCCAACATGCATGGTGGTGAACGCGCATTTGTTCTTTCGGGACAATACGAAAAATTCCTTCCGATGGACATACTGCCAGTTCATTTGCTAAAAGCCATTTTGGTTAACGATATCGACAAAATGGAACAACTCGGAATTTATGAAGTAATTGAGGAAGATTTGGCTTTATGTGAATATGCCTGTACATCCAAAATCAAAGTACAGAATATTTTACGTGAAGGAATCAACTCAATGATTAAAGAGTTAGGATAAATGATGTTGTTCTCAAAACAAAATAGATAATTCAATGAAAGCGTTAAAGAACTTTTTTGAGAAAACGAAACCATATGTACAGAAAGGAGCCAAATACCATTGGCTACATTCGACACACGATGCTTTCTTCACATTGGCCTTCGTCCAGAAAGATACATCCAAATCAGGAACTCATGTCCATGATTTTATTGATTTGAAAAGAACCATGGGAATCGTGGTTTTTGCTCTTGTCCCTGCATTACTTATGGGAATGTACAACATCGGGTACCAACACTTTGGTGCTTTAGGCCAATTGGAAACGGCTGCATTTTTCGATCTGTTTCTTTTTGGATTCCTAAAAGTACTGCCTGTTATTCTTGTTTCATACATTGTTGGATTGGGTATTGAATTTATTTTCGCCCAATTCCGAGGTCATGAGGTGAACGAAGGATTTTTGGTTTCCGGTATTTTAATTCCGATGGTAATGCCAATCAATACACCACTTTGGATGATTGGTGTGGCCACAGCCTTTGCTGTTGTATTTGGAAAAGAAGTATTTGGAGGAACGGGAATGAATATTTGGAACCCGGCACTCGTTGCCCGGGCATTCTTATTCTTTGCTTATCCGGCACAAATGTCTGGTGATTCCGTGTGGATTTCAGCCAGTGGGATTGAAAAAATGGCAGATGGCTTTACCGGTGCGACGCCGATGGCTCAAGCTGTTTTAGGAGAAACAAACCTTAATGTTTGGGATGCCTTTGTAGGTTTGATACCCGGCTCGATTGGCGAAACTTCAACATTAGCCATTCTTATTGGTGCTGCAATTCTTATCATCACCGGTATTGGAAACTGGAAAATTATGCTCTCGACTGTTTTAGGTGGACTGTTTATGGGTATTCTGTTGAATATTTTTGCAGTAAATGCTTATATGGAAATGCCTTTCTGGGAACACTTAATCATTGGAGGATTTGCATTTGGTGCTGTATTTATGGCAACTGATCCGGTATCAGGAGCACAAACGGATAAAGGGAAATGGATCTACGGATTTTTAATTGGTGTGTTAGCCATTTTAATTCGCGTAGTAAACCCTGCTTATCCGGAAGGAATGATGTTGGCCATCTTACTGATGAATACATTTGCTCCACTGATCGACCATTACATCATTCAGGGCAATATCAAACGTCGTTTAAAACGTGTTCAACAGAGCGCTTAATCCCTAAAAGAATAAAGAAATGGATAGGAACAGTAATGTTTACACATTTATATACGCATCGGGAATGGTGATTTTGGTTGCTGCCATACTTTCATTGGCTGCCATCAATTTAAAACCATTTCAGGATAAAAATATTGAGATTGAGAAAAAGCAAAACATTCTCTCCTCCGTCAATATAGCAGCTGATGCGACAAATGCAGAAGAAATCTACGCTGAAAAAATTGTCAATAGTTACATTGTCAATTCGAAAGGTGAGAAATTGGAAGGTAATGCTTTTACCGTTGACTTGAAAAAAGAACGTGCAAAAGCATCTGACCAACAACAACTACCGGTTTTCGAATGCCAGATTGATGGCGACATCAAATACATTGTTCCACTTCGTGGAACTGGTCTTTGGGGTCCAATCTGGGGGTACCTGGCGTTGAACTCCGATATGTCTACTATTTATGGTGCTTCGTTTGACCACCAGGGAGAAACTCCCGGACTTGGAGCCGAAATTTCTACGCAGGTTTTTCAAAGCCAGTTTAAAGGAAAAGAGATTTACGACAATGGCGAGTTAGTCTCAATCACCGTTGCTAAGTCAAATGAAACAGCTCCGGAAATCCATAAAGTCGATGCAATTTCGGGAGGCACAATCACATCAAAAGGATTACAGAACATGATTTCTGATGATTTGAGTCTCTATAATGCTTTTTTCAACCAGAAAAAATAGAAGAAAATGAGCGATAAAGAACCTTTATTTTCAAAGAAAAATTTAAAACTGCTTAGCGATCCGCTTGATAGCAGTAACCCGATTACCGTGCAGGTTCTGGGTATTTGTTCAGCTTTAGCTGTAACCGCCCAATTAAAACCTTCGGTTGTTATGTCTTTATCAGTAATGGCAGTATTGGCATTCGCAAATGTTATTATATCGCTGTTACGAAATACAATTCCAAACCGGATTCGAATTATTGTTCAGCTGGTGGTAATTGCAGCCTTAGTAATTCTGGTTGACCAGGTACTGAAAGCATTTGTTTACGATGTAAGCAAGCAACTGTCAGTTTTCGTGGGCTTGATTATTACGAACTGTATCATCATGGGACGACTGGAAGCCTTTGCCTTAGGAAACAAACCCTGGCCGTCATTCCTCGATGGGATTGGGAATGCTGCCGGCTACGGTGCAATTTTAGTTATTGTTGGTTTCTTCCGCGAGTTATTTGGTAGTGGCACACTTTGGGGATTTCGTATTATCCCAGAGAGCTGGTACATCGAAAACGGTGGTTTTTACGCCAATAATGGTATGATGATCCTGCCTCCTATGGCCTTAATAACTGTAGGAGCAATTATTTGGGTTCAACGCAGCCGAAACCGAAAACTGATTGAAGACTAACCCGCAAAAGAATTGAAATTATGGAAAACCTGATTAATATATTTATCAAATCCATCTTTATTGAGAACATGGTTTTTGCCTACTTCTTAGGCATGTGTTCTTATCTGGCGGTATCCAAATCAGTAAAAACAGCTACCGGACTTGGACTAGCTGTTATCTTTGTTTTGGGTATAACCGTTCCTGTTGATTACCTATTGGAAAACTATGTATTAAAAGAAGGAGCCTTAACTTGGTTAAGCCCAACTTTTGGCAATGTTGACCTGAGTTTCTTAAGCTTTATCATGTTTATCGCAGTTATTGCATCCATGGTACAGTTGGTTGAAATGGTTGTTGAAAAATTTGCCCCGGTACTTTATACGCAGTTAGGTATTTTCTTACCGCTGATTGCTGTTAACTGTGCAATTCTTGGGGGATCTTTGTTCATGCAGCAAAAAGCCTTTCTAAATATTGGCGAAGCTTCAGTTTATGGTTTAGGTTCCGGCGTTGGTTGGTTCCTTGCTATTGTTGGTATCGCTGCCATTCGTGAAAAAATTGAATACTCTCATGTTCCCGGCCCTTTAAAAGGTCTTGGTATAACCTTTATTGTTACGGGTTTAATGGGATTAGCATTCATGGGATTCATGGGAATAAAACTATAATAAGATAAAAACTAAGAACAATGATATTTTTAGCAGCTCAAGCTACAGTGGTTATTACCAGTATCGCCGTCTTTCTATTGATGGTGATCCTACTGGTTTCAATCTTACTGTTTGTCAAACAAAAGTTAACCCCATCGGGTGTTGTTAAAGTTGATATAAATAAAGGCGATACAGTAATTGAAACCAATCCTGGCGACACCCTGCTAACCACTTTGGGAAATAACAAGATCTTCCTTCCATCAGCATGTGGTGGTGGTGGAACTTGCGCCATGTGTCGTTGCCAGGTAGTCGATGGTGGAGGTTCAATTCTTCCAACCGAAACCGGTTACTTCACCCGTAAAGAGCAAAACGACAATTGGCGTTTAGCTTGCCAGGTAAAAGTAAAAGAAGACATGGAATTGAAGATTCCTCAGGAAATTATGGGAATCAAAAAATGGGAATGCGAAGTGGTTTCCAACGACAACGTGGCGACCTATATTAAAGAGTTTGTGGTAAAATTACCTGAAGGTGAAAACTTAGATTTCAAATCGGGAGGTTATATTCAAATTGATGTCCCTAAAATTGAAGTTGACTTTAAAGACATTGAAGTTGATGACAAATTTAGACCTGAGTGGGAACAATTCAATCTATTCGACCTGAAAATGAAAAACCCGGAACCAACATTCCGTGCCTACTCTATGGCTAACCACCCTGCCGAAGGAAATATTGTAATGCTAAATATTCGTATTGCAACTCCTCCTTTCGACCGTGTTAATGGAGGTTTCCAAAAACTAAATCCCGGTATTTGTTCTTCTTACATCTTCTCACGTAAACCAGGTGATAAGGTAACAATTTCAGGCCCTTATGGAGAGTTCTTTTTAAAGGATAATGATAACGAAATGATGTTTATTGGTGGTGGTGCAGGTATGGCTCCCATGCGTTCGCACTTGTTTCACCTGTTTCATACCCTGAAAGAATCAGATAAGAAAATTACTTTTTGGTATGGTGCCCGTTCCTGGAGAGAAGTTTTTTACTACGATCAATTCCGTGACATTGAAGAAAAATACCCGAATTTCTCATTCCACCTGGCTTTATCCGACCCACAGCCAGAAGACAACTGGGATGGACCAAAAGGGTTTATCCACCAAGTAATTCACGATATGTACCTTGGCAAACACGATGAACCGGAAGAAATTGATTACTATTTGTGTGGCCCTCCAATGATGAACGACGCCGTTCAGAAAATGCTTTATGATTTAGGAGTTCCTGATGAAAATGTAATGTTTGACGACTTTGGAAGCTAATTCCAGAAATCAAAAAAAATACAGAGAGCTTTCAACTACAGTTGGAAGCTCTTTTTTTTATCTCTTATCCTGAAAAAAGGCAGTCATCAAATCTCCACAATCTTCAGCCATCACTCCACCTACTAACTCGGTTTTTGGATGAAGTGCTTTGGAAGCGAATTTTGAAAAGCCTCTTTTCTCATCAGAGGCCCCAAAAACAAGCTTCCCCAATTGAGCCCATCCGAGAGCTCCAGCGCACATCACACAAGGCTCAAGGGTCACATAAAGTGTACATTCATTCAGGTATTTTCCACCCAAAAGATTTGCCGCAGCAGTAATTGCCTGCATTTCGGCATGTGCAGTCACATCTGTCAACGTTTCGGTCAAGTTATGTGCACGAGCAATAACCCGATTTTGAGCAACCACCACCGCACCAACAGGAATTTCACCTTCATCGTAAGCAAGCTGAGCTTCCTGAAAGGCTTTCTTCATAAAGTATATATCGTCAAAAGGCTCCATCTTTTAAATCCATTCAGAATTAATCACAAACCTACAATTTTAATTGCTAAAATCTCCTTATTTTTGCAGTCAAACAAAAACGAACAAAGATATGTACAGAACACATACATGTGGTGAATTACGACTGGAAAACCAAGGAAATGAAGTAACTCTTGCCGGCTGGGTACAACGCAAACGTGGATTGGGTGGAATGACATTTGTAGATCTTCGCGATCGATATGGGATCACACAATTAGTATTTGACGAAACCTCTTCGGACGATATTACAAATCAACTCAAAAAGCTTGGCCGCGAATTCGTCATTCAAACCACTGGCATTGTTCGTGAACGAAGCAGCAAAAACAACAACATTCCAACAGGAGAAATTGAAATTGATGTTAAAAGCTTGAAAGTATTAAGCCCATCAGCAGTTCCTCCATTTACAATTGAAGATGAAAGTGACGGTGGTGACGATATCCGCATGAAGTATCGCTACCTGGATTTACGTAGAAATCCGGTGCGTGAAAACTTGATTTTACGATCGAAAATGGCTCATGCTGTTCGTTCCTATTTGAATGAACTGGATTTTATTGAAACTGAAACTCCTGTTTTAATTAAATCGACTCCGGAAGGTGCTCGCGATTTTGTTGTGCCTAGCCGTATGAATGAAGGTGAGTTTTACGCATTGCCACAATCGCCACAGCAATTCAAACAATTATTGATGGTTGGCGGATTTGACCGTTATTATCAAATCGTAAAGTGTTTCCGCGATGAAGACCTTCGTGCCGACCGTCAGCCTGAGTTTACGCAGATCGACTGCGAAATGGCTTTCGTAGAGCAGGAAGATGTATTAAATACTTTTGAAGGATTGACCAAATACATGTTCAAGGAAATTAAACATCTAGAAATTCAGGAATTTCCTCGCATGCCCTATTCTGAAGCGATTGCAAAGTATGGATCAGACAAACCAGACACTCGTTTCGAGATGCTGATTAGCGACTTAACAGAAGTCGTAAAAGGCAGCGATTTCAACGTGTTCGACGAAGCTGAATTCATTGGTGCCATTTGTACAGAGGGTTGTGCTGAATACACTCGCAAACAACTGGATGCATTGACTAATTGGGTAAAACGTCCTCAAGTTGGAGCAAAAGGATTGGTTTACGTAAAGTGCAACGAAGATGGTTCTTTCAAATCGTCGGTTGATAAATTTTATTCTCAAGAAGATTTACAAAAATGGGCAGATGCCACCGGAGCAAAAGCCGGTGATTTGATTTTGGTACTTTCAGGACCTAAATCGGACATGCTGGATGCTCTTGGAGCTCTTCGCTTAGAAATGGGGAAACAGCTCGGGTTAATGGATAAAAATACGTTTAAACCACTTTGGGTTGTTGATTTCCCGCTATTGGAATGGGATGAGGAAACAAAACGCCATTATGCGATGCACCACCCATTTACCGCACCTAAGCCTGAGGATATTAACTTACTAGATACCGAGCCCAGAAAAGTTCGCGCCAATGCCTATGACTTGGTTATTAATGGGGTTGAAATTGGAGGTGGTTCTGTTCGTATTTTCAACTCAGAACTGCAAGCCAAGATGTTCAGCTTACTTGGGTTTACGAAAGAGGAAGCTGACGCTCAATTTGGATTCTTAATGAATGCATTCAAATATGGAGCACCGCCACATGCCGGTATTGCTTTCGGATTTGATCGCTTGGTTTCTCTGTTTGCCGGACTAGACTCAATTCGTGATGTTATCGCATTCCCTAAAAACAATGCCGGACGCGATGTTATGATTGATTCACCGTCTCCAATTGCTAAAGATCAGTTAGATGAATTGAATCTAATGCTAAATTTAAAAGCAAAAAAGAACTAAAGAGTAATACGATTATAAAATATGAAGGGAGCTAGCAGCTCCCTTTTTTTATTTCAGGAAATCCTCCCGAATCGGATTAAAGCTATCAACCAAACGGGCTGTTTCTGACAGCAATTGAATGGTATGGCGTACACCAGAAGGCACTGCAAACATATCGCCTGCTACAAGTTCCTTCGGCTCTTCACCATCGCAGAAAAAGATGATTTTACCATCTGCGATATACGATGTTTGTTCATGCGGATGACTATGTTTTGGCTCAGGCTCTGCCCATGGACCATCTGTAAAGTCAATTAAAACTGTCATTAAATTATCTGTGTGGATAATTTTTCTATTTAACCCTTCCCTTACAAGCTCGTAAGGAACCTCTTCAAATTTTAATGTCGCCATAACTTCTATTTTTATTATGATGAAAAAAGGGAGAACTAAACAGTTCTCCCTTCAGGTATATCTGATAATTCAAATTATCTTTCGGCCTTTTTCCGTGATGAATAGTTGATGTGCAAAGCAGCTGCTTTACGCAGTTCTTGTTTAATATCTGTAACGATACCCATCTTAGTATATTCATCTACTTTAAGCGAAGTAATCATAAAAGGCACCTCAGCTTCATCTCGAGCTTCACGTTCAGCTGTAATGTAATCAGGAATATCTGATACTTTTGCAAACTGATCATTCAACTGGATACGAGGTTCAGAACCGAATACATTTTGGTATTGCTTAAAGGGAGTTCCTACATAAATGTAACTCACCAACGATTTCTTTTCTAGCTTCGATAACTCTGTTGCTGAAGGGACTGTTACTTGTACCTTCATAGTTACTTCACGCATGGTTGTACTAACCATGAAGAAGAACAACAACATGAATACGATGTCGGGCAATGAAGCCGTAGAAATCGGTGGTAATTCTTTAGTATCATTCTTTCTAAATTTTGACATACTAATTTCCTCCCACTTTTTTAGGTTCTGCTTCTGAGATCCGAGATGGATAAATATCTTTTATCGCACCTTGTTGATCACTATCAAGTTTTTCATAAGGCTTGCCAAACTTTTGTTTTGCAAGCTCTTCTCTTAGCTCGTTAATGGCACCTACCAACTCGTTTTGTACAGCGATGTATGTCCCATATTGAGTTCCCACGTCATTCCTCAACGAAATAACCCCTTTCGTAATTTCTACCTGCCCAAAAAAGTCTACAGTTTCGATCTTCTTTTCTGGCAGATCCTCGTCATTGTAAGGGTTAGCCATAAATTCCTTGGCTTTATCACGTAGTTCATCAATATCGGTTATTTCACCTTCAACTAGTAATTGGTTTTTGGCATTTACCAAAACCACAAAAACATTACGTTCTTTAATTGGAGGTGTATCATCTTCTTCCTGATCCTCTGGGGGCATCGGAGGAAGACGACGTTCTAATCCGCTGTCAACATCCATCGTGGTAGTTACCAGGAAAAAGATCAACAACATAAAAGCAATATCAGCCAAAGATGCTGCCGGTATTTCGGGTATTTTTTTTGCCATAATATTATTTTTTCCTGTTTTTAGTCACCACAATGGGTTATTTAAAAATACGAAAGACGGCAGATCCAGCAATAGACAGAATCGTAAGTCCTAATAAGATATAAGTTGCATAAAGGGTTGTTCCAACCCACTTCGATACCGTAGCATTTAAAGTTCCTTCAGCAACAAACTTATCAACTCCGTAAAATTGTGGAATAGCGTCAGAAGCAATAACATATGAAATAGCTAAAACAACTCCAGCAAAAACCAGAGCCATAGCACCTTTCTTTGCAGCTTCTTTATCTGTAAATGTGTGATACAATGCGAATACAATTGCCAATACTGCCCCTACACCTAGTAGAATGTAAGACCATGTTAAATTGGTATTGATCCAGGCACCCATAGTGGGATCAGCTTCGTTCTCCGAGATATTGGTCATCATAGACACAATCAGAACCGCTGAAACTCCTAAAAGCACCCACAATACAATGGATAATACTTTTTCTAGCTTCATAAGTCTAATTATTTTTTAAGATTGTGTTTTACCAAAATGTCGATCAAAGAGATGGAAGCATCTTCCATATTGTTGATAATGCTGTCAATTTTCGCGATACAATAGTTGTAAAAAATTTGAAGAATAATAGCAACTACAAGACCTGATACCGTAGTAATCAAAGCTACTTTAATACCACCAGCAACCAACGACGGGCTGATATCACCAGCAACTTCAATCGCATCGAAGGCAGCAATCATACCAATTACAGTACCCATGAAACCAAGCATCGGAGCAAGAGCGATAAATAACGAAATCCAGCTCAATCCTTTCTCCAACAATCCAGCTTGAACTCCACCGTAAGAAACAACCGTTTTTTCGACCACATCCAAACCTTCATCTGATCGGTCTAAACCTTGGTAGAAAATACTAGCAACAGGTCCACGAGTATTACGACATACTTCTTTAGCTGCCTCAACGCCACCATTATCAAGAGCTTCTTCAACATTCACCAATAATTTTTTAGTGTTTGTAGTTGATAAGTTTAGATAAATAACTCTCTCAAGAGCTAACGCAAGACCCAAAATCAAAGAAATCAATACAGTTGACATGAACGTTGGACCACCTTCAATAAATTTTTGTTTCAACTGACTGTGTAATGATTTTCCGGCTTCAGCTTCAGCTGCTGCTTCTTCTTCAGCATCGGCTGTTAAATCAACGGCAGGAGCAGTTTCTTCTGCTGCGACTTGTTCGGTTGCTGTCGTGTCTTCTGTTTGATCCTGAGCAACAACACTGTTTGATGCTCCAACATAAAGCATCCCAAAAACTGCTATAAACGCAAATAGTTTTTTCATCATTGGTTGAATTTTAATTAGTAAATCTTCTGAATTTTTAAGTTTATAATACTATTTGTTTTTTGTTCTTAATCTATAATATAAGATGTGTGAATTATAGTCGAATTATCTGTTTTTTTTTCAAACTTTTTTTAAGTCATCCTGTTAATTAAAACAACTTCCCTTTATCGGCGGAGAGAGAGGGATTCGAACCCTCGGTACCCTTTAGGGGTACACACGCTTTCCAGGCGTGCCAGTTAAGCCACTCCTGCACCTCTCCAATCATTTTGGGAGCCAAAATTTTTCAGGGCTGCAAAATACAAAAAAAATGTGAAATAAAAATACGCTACTCACTTATTTCACCACTCAAATTTTTTCTCAAATGTAACTTGACATCATCAAGTCCCAAGCCTTGTCCAAGCAAAAACATAAGCTTGGTTACTGCTGCTTCTGTCGTCATATCTTTGCCACTTATCACACCCATTTTTTTTAATTCCCGACTGGTTTGATACTGTCCCATTTTAACCGTACCACCCTGACATTGCGTAACATTGACACAGACAATATTTCGTCTAAGAGCTTTCCTTACCGCTCTTAACAACCAGCTCGCCGTTTGAACATTCCCAGAACCAAAAGTCTCCAGAACTACTCCCTTAATTTCAGGGATGCATAATATTTGTTCAAAAATATCACGATTCATACCCGGGAAAAATTTCAAAATCACTACATGATCATCGAAATTGGGACTAATTTTTAATATTCCTTTTTTCTCGGAATGGTAAATATTCTCATGAAAAAACTTAATATCGACCCCGGCTTTTGCTAATATTGGATAGTTGACCGAATCAAAAGCACTAAAATGATCAGCATGCCTTTTCGTAATCCGGTTTCCCCGGTACAACTTATTATCAAAATAAACCGAAACTTCAGGGACAATAGCCATGCCATTATCCTGTGCCGCAGCAATTTCAATAGCAGTTATTAAATTTTCTTTCCCATCAGTCCGCAACACACCTATTGGTAATTGGGAGCCAGTCATTACAACCGGCTTATCCAAATTCTCAAGCATGTAACTCAATGCCGAAGCCGTGTAAGCCATCGTATCGGTTCCGTGCAAAACAACAAAGCCATCGAATTTACTGTAGTTTCGCTGAATCATTTTTGCCAAACGAGCCCAGGTTTTTGGCGACATATCAGAAGAATCAATAGGCGGATTAAATGCGATAGTCTCCAGATGGCAACCTAATCGTCTGATTTCGGGAACTTCATCAGCGATTTGGTCAAACCGAACCGGAGCTAAAGCGCCACGTCCATTTTTTTGAACCATTCCGATAGTACCGCCTGTATAGATTATGAGTATAGATTTATTTTCCACCTCAACTTAATTTAATAGGTGCACAAATGTAAAGAAAGAATTTGAACTAAGTAGTGCGAATAATTTAGTGTCATGTTTCGAGTCTTTAACAATTTATGATAGAAGCGAAACCGAAAATATCAAATAGGTCCGTGACCTTAAATCCCAAATAATTCAGTCGCATTGGCTGAAGTTACTTTAGCGACTTCATTAACTGATACATCATGAAGTTCAGCGATTTTCCGTGCGATATGAATGAGATAGGAACTTTCGTTGCGTTTACCTCGAAATGGGACAGGTGTCAAGTAAGGTGCATCGGTTTCAAGGATTAGATGCTTGGGATCAATCTGGCCAATAACCTGATCCAGCCCACTGTTCTTAAAGGTGACGATTCCTCCCACACCAATCTTAAATCCTTGCTCAATAACTTTTTTTGCTTGCTCAATTGTTCCTGTAAAACTGTGAAACACGCCACTCAAATCTTCATCATTTTCCTCTTCTACAATGGCAAAAACTTCATTAAAAGATTCCCGAACATGCAACACAGCCGGCAACTTATATTCTTTAGCCAGCTTCAGTTGTTGCCTAAAAGCAATCGACTGTTCTTCCAAGTAGGTAGTTTCCCAATATAAATCAATTCCAATTTCTCCAATTCCATAGAAGGGTCTTCTTTTCAACCAAAATTTCACCAGTTCAAGTTCTTCCTGATAGTCTTCGCTGACAGAAGTAGGATGTAAGCCCATCATCGGATAACAGATTTGAGGATACTGATCAGCCAGATCCAACATCTTCTTTATCGAGGAACTGTCAATATTGGGTAGAATTATTTTCCGAACATCATTGTCATAAGCCCTTGTTATTACTTCGTCAATGTCGTCTTTATAATCTTCGGAATAAATATGAGAGTGTGTATCAATAAGCATTTCAAGAATTTGCATCAAAGAAAACCAATTTGCCTTAGTTATCCTTAATCTGAATATTATCTAATTGATAATTTCCTCAGAAATTTACTCCGTTCCGGCATGAGTCGTCACTGATTTAGACAACCCCCTGCGCCAACATCGCATCTGCGACTTTCACAAAACCACCGACATTGGCTCCTTTCACGTAATTGATTTTATCACCTTCTCGACCATAACGCACACAGGTGTCATGGATCTCACGCATAATAATATGCAAACGTCCGTCAACTTCTTCTCGTGTCCAATTTAATCGCTGACTGTTTTGAGTCATCTCTAAACCAGATACTGCAACTCCACCCGCATTTACAGCCTTACCAGGGGCATAACTAATTGCTTTAATCAAATACTCAACGGCATCAGCAGTGCATCCCATATTTGAAGCTTCGGCCAATAAAAAGCAACCATTTTTAACCAACAACTGAGCATCTTCCAAATTCACCTCATTTTCGGTAGCACATGGAATGGCGATATCAACCTTTTGCTCCCAAGGTTTTCTATCGGGGTAAAATTTGGCACCAAACTCTTCAGCATATGGTTCCACAATATCATTATTAGTTGCTCGTAGCTCCAGTAAATAATCGATTTTTTCGCCACGAATACCATCAGCGTCATAAATATAGCCATCGGGCCCGGAGATGGTAACCACCTTACCACCAAGCTCTGCTATTTTAGTGATCGCCCCCCAGGCAACATTGCCAAAGCCGGAAACGGAAAAAGTTTGTCCGGCAATGTCTTTACCCAACAGAGAGAGCATGTGATGCACAAAATATACGGCTCCAAAACCAGTAGCCTCGGGGCGAATTAAACTCCCCCCCCATGCGAGTCCTTTGCCTGTCAGCACGCCTGTAAACTCATTCCGAATTCGTTTATACTGCCCGAACAGGTAACCAATTTCACGTCCGCCGACTCCAATATCGCCGGCAGGGACATCGGTATGAGGTCCAATATGCCTCTGCAATTCGGTCATAAAGCTTTGACAAAAACGCATAATTTCATTATCCGATTTCCCTTTGGGGCTGAAATCTGAACCTCCTTTTCCTCCGCCCAGGGGTAGGCTTGTAAGGCTATTTTTAAAGGTCTGTTCAAAACCCAAAAACTTTAAAATTGAAAGAGTTACTGTAGGGTGAAAACGTAATCCGCCTTTGTATGGACCCAAAGCCGAATTGAATTCGACACGGTATCCTCTGTTAATTTGAACCTCTCCTAAATCGTCAACCCAAGGAACACGAAACATAATTACCCGCTCAGGTTCAGTCATACGTTCCAATATTTTTGCCTTTTTATATCGAGGATTTTGTTGATAGATGTCCCAAATGCTTTCTACCACTTCTTGAACCGCTTGATGAAATTCCTTTTCACCAGCTGTTTTTGCTTTTAATGCCGTCAAAAATTCGTTAATATCCGCTTTCATCTTATTATTTTTTCAGAATAAAATTGCCAATTACCTTAACAAAGGAAACGACGAAATTAGCCTTAAAAACTGATTTTAGCCCAAGTCTTAATAACAATAGTAATGTTTAAGAACAGCAACTAACATCAAGGTTCAGCCACAAAAACAGATAACTGACTAAGCCATAAGATGACGATACATTTTATAAAAAAACACATACTCTGCGCACATGCGATAGTCTCCCCCCGGGGGGTTTGCATTTTATACATATCCCTGAGCCATCATAGCTTTGGCTACTTTCACAAAACCAGCTACATTTGCTCCGTCAACATAATTTATCCATCCATTATCATGTTTTCCATAACTTACGCACATTTCATGAATACTTTTCATGATTGTATGCAGCCGACCATCAACTTCTTCCCGGGTCCAGTTTATACGCATGCTGTTTTGGCTCATTTCCAATCCTGAAACAGCGACGCCTCCAGCATTAGCAGCCTTGCCGGGTGCATACAAAATCCGTCCCTTGTGGAACTCATGCACAGCCTCGGGGGTGCTCGGCATATTTGCTCCTTCTGATATAACTTCACATCCATTTTTAAGAAGCATCGCTGCTTCTTTCTGATTAATTTCATTCTCGGTTGCGCAAGGCAGGGCAACGTCACATTTTACCGACCAGGGTCGCTCGCCTGCTTTGTAAATACAACCATACCTCTCAGCATATTCTTTTATCCTGCCCCGACTGATGTTTTTAAGCTCCATCACATAATCTAGTTTTTCGCGATCAATTCCATCCGGATCATGTATAAATCCGCTCGAATCAGACATTGTAACGACCTTCCCTCCAATTTGAATTACCTTTTCAGCAGCAAACTGAGCCACATTTCCCGAACCAGAAATGCAAACAACTTTTCCATCAAACGATTCTCCCTTTCGCTTCATCATTTCTTCAGCAAAATAAACCGTCCCATAACCAGTCGCCTCAGGACGAATCAAACTCCCTCCCCACTCCAGTCCTTTACCGGTTAACACACCGGTAAATTCATTTCGTATTCGTTTATACTGACCAAACAAAAAGCCGATCTCTCTTCCTCCTACCCCAATATCGCCGGCTGGAATATCAGTATTTGGACCGATGTGCCTCTGAAGCTCAGTCATAAAACTCTGGCAAAAACGCATGACTTCGTTATCCGATTTATTTTTCGGGTCAAAATCCGATCCTCCCTTTCCTCCGCCAAGAGGCAAGCTGGTTAAGCTATTTTTGAAAACCTGCTCGAAAGCAAGAAATTTTAAAATACTTAGATTAACCGTTGGATGAAAACGCAACCCTCCTTTATAGGGACCCAAGGCAGAATTCATCTCCACACGAAACCCACGATTTACCGAAACCACTCCCTTATCATTCGTCCAGGGAACCCGAAACTGAACAATACGCTCAGGTTCAATAATCCGTTCCAATATTTTGGATTGATTATAGTTGGGATTATTCAACAAAAAGGGAGCAATGGATTCAACCACCTCATGCACTGCCTGATGAAATTCTTTCTGAAAAGGATCTCTGGCTTTCACATAATCCATAAACGAATGGATAAACTTACTCGTTGATTTTTCCATAGTAAATAAATTTTATTTTAATCTATAAGTTCGCAAACCAACATGAAACTTACAAGCTGTTATTGAGCAGTGGGAAAAAGACGTCAGCAACTATAAATCAACACATTCAAGCTGTTTTATTTTAAGAAGAAGAATTCTTTCTCGCATCCATTCGAATCAAAATATTTTTAATTGTTGATTACACCAGAGCCGTTCTACTGTAATCGACAAAAAACTCATCTCTATTCTAATAGAATCAAAAAAAGTCTATTCATGCATGGAAATGTGCTATTCATCATTCGAAATGCGGTGTACATCAAAAAGTAATGAAAAAGATATGAAGTAATCTTGCAGCACTGTAACTTTGCTTTGTTACGATTAACTAGCACAAGCAACATGTTCAGAAAATTGACACAGAAGAATTCCACGATAGGCAAACTCATTTTAATTACACTGTTTTTTTACCTCCCGATATTAACTGCCCAACTATTTTTAAAAAAAGCAGGCTCCAGTGACAACACATTTATTGTCTTATACTTTTCTCTTTCTACCATACTCATCAACGTACTCCTGATCAGCTACGCCGTTAAACGAAAGAAAGTTGAAAGCTTTATGATTCAAAAAGATTTGAAACAGCTGCGCTTATCTTTTCTTCCAATTGCTTTTGTTAGCACGCTGGCATTATTTTTTGTCGTTGACCCACTAGACCAAATCCTTCCCTCTTCTAGAATTCACTTAAACTATCTGGAACAACTAATGCAATTAAAAACCTACTCCTTTTTAGTAATTGTTGTGATTGTCCCAATTTTAGAAGAAATCCTTTTTCGTGGTATTATCCTGAGAAACTTACTCCATAAGTTCAGCCCATTCCGGGCGATTGCGATTTCAGCATTTTTCTTTGCTGCAATTCATTTTAACCTGGCACAACTAGTAACCGGATTTATTGGAGGCTCTTTTCTCGGCTATATTTTCTGGCAAACCCAATCGTTGCTAGCATGCATCTCTGTTCACATCATATACAACGCTCTTTCATTTTTTTCTTATCACACATTAAGAACTGATTTCAGTATTGAGTCTGCAATTGACAACACACCGGTGTACCTCATTTTATATTTGGCTGCAGCCTTAACTTTGGCTTTTAGCATTTTATTCATCTACAAAACAAACTATACAAAGCATATTAATTCAGGGAATCTTTAAACTTGGACAAAAACTAATAGATCGCTAAAAGTTGTATTTTTGCAACTCATAAAAACATAAATAAAAATGAAACAAGCAGAAATTCATACCGAGAAAGGTATCATGAAAGTTAACTTTTACGAAGATGATGCACCTTTAGCAGTTGCTAATTTCATCAAACTATCGAAAGAAGGCTTTTACGACGGAGTAACTTTCCACCGGGTAATTCCAAATTTTGTTGTTCAGGGAGGTTGCCCCGATGGAACTGGTGCCGGAGGCCCCGGATATACAATCAAATGTGAATTGGATGGCGACAATCAATACCACGATCGTGGCGTTTTATCAATGGCCCATGCAGGGAAAGACACCGGAGGTTCGCAGTTTTTTATTTGTCACAGCCGCGAAAATACGGCTCATCTTGACCGAAAGCACACGTGCTTCGGAAAAGTTTACGAGGGATTGGAAGTGATTGATAATATTCGTCAGGGAGATGAAATTGAAAAAATAGTAATCATCGAAGAATAATACATTGGAGGATTGGGTGATGAAACTCATCCAATCCTTTATCAAATAACAACACCCTATGTCTGGAGGAGGAGCCATTGCTGCCATGGTGCAGTCAATAAAAAGTAATCGTAATCTTTTAAAAGAAAAAGGTCATGCATTCAAAAATAGAATTGGTAATGACTCTCCATACAAACATAATAAACTGAGCTTCAAAAAGGCCACTAGCGAGGAACTTCAGGAATTTCGGCAAAAACTATTGAAGCAGAAAAAATTTGAACAGAAAATTCGAATGACCATTTACCTGATTCTACTTCTTATTCTATCCCTCGGCCTTTATTATATCTCAATATAAACACGAACACTCCCGGTGTTTACATTCCATTTTTCGCCATAAATTTCTCTGCAGCAATAAGGTCTTCGGGTATATCAATCCCGATACTTTCAAAGCTGGTTTTTGCCACTTTAATCCGGTATCCATTTTCCAGCCAACGCAATTGCTCCAATGATTCGGCCAGTTCCAATCGCGAAGGCAATAATAAAGTAATCTGTTCTAACACCTCTTTCCGGTAAGCATACATCCCTAGATGACTGAAAAAATCATGACGGGTTAACCATTTTTCCTTTTCTTCATCTCGAATATGAGGAATTGCCTCACGGCTAAACAGCAATGCATTCTGATTATGATCCATCACCACCTTCGGACGATTCGTATTAAACAATACTTCATTACTTTCAATCTGCTTAACCAAGGTTGCAATTTCAGTTTCCGAGTCATCAAAACATGATTTGAGCGCATTTAATTGTTCTTGGCGCACAAATGGTTCATCCCCCTGAATATTAATAACCACATCAAACTGAATTTCGGCTGACAAAAGTGTAGCCGCTTCAGCACAGCGGTCGGTTCCACTCTGGTGATCATCGCGCGTCATCACATACTTCCCCCCAAATCCGGCCACTGCTTTTGCAATCCGCTCATCGTCAGTAGCAACCCAAACATCGTCTATCGCATTTTCAGCATTTTCATAAACATGCTGAATAATCAGCTTATCGCCCAGCTTCACCAAAGGTTTTCCGGGAAACCGGGTTGAAGCGTATCGAGCGGGTATAATTCCAATAAACTTAGTTTTGATTGATTCCATTGTTAAATCACATTTTTCTTTTTAGTAATGACTCCCAGATTCAAGAAAAAACTAAAAATTGTTAAAAAACTCGTTATATACCGACTCTAAAACATTCTTAACCGATAAAACAAAGGCTTTAATAGTTAAAATTGTAACTTTGTCAGTCGAAAATTCAGTGTCAAAAATATGGATGTTCAGGAAATAAAACAACGCTTTGGAATAATTGGTAATGCTGAAGTACTTAATCGTGCCATAGAAGTGGCTGTACAGGTAGCTCCTACTGATTTATCAGTTTTAATTACAGGAGAAAGCGGAACAGGAAAAGAGGCATTCCCACAAATCATACATCAGTTTTCTTCCCGCAAACATGGGAAATATATTGCTGTAAACTGCGGAGCCATCCCGGAAGGAACCATCGATTCGGAGCTATTTGGTCACGAGAAAGGATCTTTTACCGGGGCGATGTCTGACCGCAAAGGTTATTTTGAAGAAGCCGACAGTGGAACCATCTTTTTAGATGAAATTGGAGAACTTCCTCTATCGACACAAGTTCGTTTGCTTCGAGTACTCGAAGCCGGCGAATTTATGAAAGTTGGATCTTCAAAAGTCCTGAAAACCAACGTGCGAGTTGTTGCTGCAACAAATGTCGATATCCCTGTTGCCATTCAGGAAGGAAAATTTCGCGAGGATTTGTATTATCGACTAAATACGGTTCCCATCCGCATACTTCCTCTTCGCGATCGAAAAGAGGACATCTTCTTGTTATTCAGGAAATTTGCTATGGATTTTGCTGAAAAATACCGGATGCCCCCTATTCGTTTAGACGAAGAAGCTCAGAATGTATTGATTAATTTTGACTGGCCGGGCAATGTTCGTCAATTGAAAAACATTACCGAGCAAATTTCAATTATTGAGCAAAACAGGATGATTGATGGAAATGCGATGCGTGGCTACCTCCCGGTTGAAGCCAGCAAGTTGCCTGCACTGTACAACGGCATTGATCAAAAAACATTTGCCAACGAGCGGGAAATTCTGTACCAGGTTTTGTTTGATATGAAACGAGATGTGAACGACCTGAAGAAATTGGTCCATGACTTAATGGTAGATGGAGCTGACCGACCTGAATTTCACTCAGACAATGCGCAAATCATTCGTAAAATTTATCAGCAAGAAGAAGAGCCCACAGTTCCTGAGCCTCACAATCACCCTCCGACTCATTACAATGAGCCCATCAACCGGGAAGATATTCAGGATACCGAAGAGTTTGTTGAAGAATCATTATCATTGGAAGATAAAGAGATTGAGTTGATCAAAAAAGCATTGAACAAACACAAAGGCAAACGGAAATATGCCGCTCAGGAGTTGGGAATTTCAGAACGCACCCTTTATCGAAAAATTAAGGAATATGACATTAACTAATCGATTCAACAGCCTTCTACTTATTGCACTATTTGTGTTAGTCGGAGGTGGCCTGTTTCAAAACTGCAAAGTATCCTACTCATTTACAGGAGCCTCGATTGCGCCCGATGTAAAAACCTTTACCGTTTATTATTTCCCAAACAGGGCGCGGTTAATCAATCCAAATTTGAGCCAGCAAATGACTGAAGCCTTGCAGGATAAGTTATTGCGCCAAACATCGTTAGATCAAATGCAAGAAAAAGGCGATCTGGAGTTTGAAGGACAGATCACAGGCTACGACACACGACCGATGAATATTTCGGAAGGAGATTTGGCAGCTGAAACGCGACTAACAGTAACTATAAAAGTAAAATACACCAACAACAAAAGCCCTGATGACAACTGGGAAAAAACATTCTCGGCCTATGAAGATTTTAATAGCAATCAAATTTTAAGTTCAGTTGAAGACGAGCTAATTGTTGATATTTTGGATAAATTAACCGAAGATATTTTTAATGCTTCTATCGCAAACTGGTAATGCAAAAAAACGTTTTCTATAATTACCTGAAACATCCTGAAACACTTAACCGGGAAAGTTTAACCGAGTTAAAAACTTTGGTTAAAAATTATCCTACTTTTCAATCGGCATGGATGTTACTCTTAAAAAATCTAAAAATACTGGATCATCCTGATTTTGAAGAATACCTTAAACAAGGAGCCATTCATGTTGCAGACAGGCGAATACTTTATCACTTTATCCATCACGAAATCCCTGAAACAGATCAACAATCGCCCATCGAAACTCAAGTTGATCCATTAGCCTTGGAATACATAACTCCCGGCTTTTATCGACTGCAAGAACCGACCGAGCAAAAAGATGAGTCGCTAGTTGACCTGATTCGTTCTATTCGTAAAAAGGAAGTGACAAAAGAATTAGAGGAGGTTGACAAGCCTGTTGAAGAAAAGGAAGAAGAAAAATCGGACAATTCTTTTGTTACTGAAACACTTGCTAAAATTTACTGGCAACAAAAACACTACCGAAAAGCAATTCAAGCTTATGAGAATTTAAGTTTGAAATATCCGGAAAAAAGTACTTACTTTGCCGGGCAGATTGAGAAAATAAAAAAATTAACGAATTAAATAAAAGCACACCATGTACACGCTAATTACTGTTTTAATTTTCATCACTTGTGTTCTTTTGATCCTGATTGTATTGGTTCAAAATTCAAAAGGTGGTGGTTTAGCCAGCAACTTCCAATCATCAAACCAAATTATGGGTGTTCGTAAAACCACCGATTTTCTAGAAAAATTCACTTGGGGTTTGGCCGGAGCGCTATTAGTCCTTTCTGTTTTAGGGAGTGCTTTTATTCCACGAACAGCTGAAGAAGTAAATCAATCGGCTATTCAGGAACAAATTGAAAACGCAGTTGATCCTAATGCTGTTCCAAACTTCCCGACAACAGTACCAGATCAAGAGCAACCAACAGAAGAAACACCTGCTGAATAAAACGCAGAAAAAATGATATTTAAAAGCCACTCAGATGTTGAGTGGCTTTTTTTATGTCCATATGTCAGGTTAAACCGCAAACTGACAAAACCTGCAAAACACTGACAAACACATGCAAACAACGACATCTCAAAAATCAGGGACTGTCAAAAATGAAAAAATGTCTCAAAAAAGAAGGCTTTTTTAGACCTACCTCTTTTGGCACAAAATTCGATATACAAAGGTGTCAATTAAAAAAAATGTCTAACTAAAATAATTAAAAAAATGGCAGAGTTAAAAGGTAAAATCCTTGCAGGTAAAATCCTGGTTCAACCTCAGGAAGCAGAAACAAAAACAGCTAGTGGAATTATTATTCCTGATTCCGCAAAAGAAAAGCCACAAGTTGGTCAAGTAGTTTTGGTTGGTGCCGATAAAAAAGACGAGCCAATGGAACTGAAAGCTGGAGATGCTGTTTTCTATGGAAAATATTCCGGTACAGAGTTGAACATTGATGGGACTGACTACTTGTTGATGTCACAAACTGATGTATTATACATCGTTTAATTAAGTTTAACAGAGAATTAAAAGAAAATAACAATGGCTAAAGAAATTAAATTCGATATTGAAGCAAGAGATTTGCTGAAAAAGGGTGTTGACCAACTGGCTGATGCTGTTAAGGTAACTTTAGGACCAAAAGGTCGCAATGTAGTTATTGAAAAAAAATTCGGAGCTCCTCAAATCACCAAAGATGGTGTTACGGTAGCTAAAGAAATTGATCTTGCAAATGCCTACGAAAACATTGGTGCTCAAATGGTGAAAGAAGTAGCCAGCAAAACCGGTGACGATGCGGGTGACGGAACAACAACAGCGACTGTATTGGCACAATCAATTGTTAATGTTGGCTTGAAGAACGTTGCTGCAGGTGCGAACCCAATGGATTTGAAACGCGGTATCGACAAAGCAGTCACGAAAGTGGTTGAAAGCATTAAATCGCAATCACACAATATTGGCGACGACAACAACAAAATTAAGCAAGTAGCCAAAGTTTCGGCAAACGGTGATGAAGAAATCGGCTCATTGATTGCTGAAGCCATGGAGAAAGTACACAAAGAAGGTGTAATTACTGTTGAAGAAGCCAAAGGAACAGAAACTTATGTTGATGTTGTAGAAGGTATGCAATTCGACCGTGGTTACATTTCTCCATATTTCGTAACCAATACCGAAAAAATGGAAGCTGACCTTGAAAATCCGTTCATCCTGATCCACGACAAAAAGATCAGCACGATGAAGGATCTGCTTCCCGTATTGGAACAAACTGCTCAAAGTGGACGTCCATTGATGATCATCTCCGAAGATGTTGATGGTGAAGCATTAGCTACTTTGGTTGTTAACCGCTTACGTGGTTCACTAAAAGTTTGTGCTGTAAAAGCTCCCGGATTTGGCGACCGTCGCAAAGAAATGCTGGAAGACTTGGCTATATTGACAGGCGGAACAGTAATTACCGAAGAAAAAGGTATGAAACTGGAAGACACAACCATCGAAATGCTTGGTCAAGCTGAAAAAATTACTGTTGATAAAGAAAACACAACTGTTGTTGCCGGAGCTGGCGATGATGAAGCCATCAAAGCGCGTGTAAGCATGCTCAAACGTCAGATTGAATCAACAACTTCTGACTACGATCGTGAAAAATTGCAAGAGCGTTTGGCTAAATTAGCCGGAGGTGTTGCAGTGCTTTATGTTGGTGCTGCTTCGGAAGTTGAAATGAAAGAAAAGAAAGACCGTGTTGACGATGCATTGAGTGCAACCCGCGCCGCTGTTGAAGAAGGAATTGTTCCTGGTGGTGGTGTAGCTTATATCCGTGCTATTGCTTCGCTGGAAGGTTTAACCGGAGAAAACGATGACGAGACAACAGGTATTGAAATCGTAAAACGTGCCATTGAAGAACCATTGCGTCAGATTGTTTCTAATGCAGGTAAAGAAGGTGCTGTAATTGTACAAAAAGTGCTCGAAGGCGAAGGCGACTTCGGCTACAACGCACGTGT
The DNA here is from genome assembly GCF_055140945.1 of Sunxiuqinia sp. Classification (NCBI taxonomy): domain Bacteria; kingdom Pseudomonadati; phylum Bacteroidota; class Bacteroidia; order Marinilabiliales; family Prolixibacteraceae; genus Sunxiuqinia; species Sunxiuqinia sp. Next base: position 26,568 of record NZ_JBSQYS010000024.1, on the reverse strand, counting down.
TGACGAGTACCAAAATTTATACGAAACTGGTGTTATTGATCCAGCTAAAGTAACTCGTGTAGCACTTGAAAATGCAGCTTCAATTGCCGGCATGTTGCTGACAACCGAATGTGTCTTAGTTGAAGAAAAAGAAGATGCTCCTGCTATGCCTCCAATGGGCGGCGGCATGGGCGGTGGTATGGGCGGCATGATGTAGTCCACACACAAAATATATACTAGAAAAGGCGGAGTTGATATCAACTCCGCCTTTTCTATGCCCGGATTTCAAGGCTGTACTTCCGAATCTCTCTTCCAAAAAAAACCACAAGCCAGCGAACATCCTTTCATACTATCGCGACAACTTCCACCAGTGTGTATGTCTCAATTATCCTTTTCTTTTCCTTTTATGATCCCGAATCGATTTCAAGGTGTTATTATTATCAACACTATTATTCAGATTGGCTTTGGAAACGCTTACCCGCTGAGAAGTATAAATACCCGTATGTCCGGAGAAATAATAAGCAATAAAGCAAGCCACTGCATAGTACAATACATATTCGCCACCAAAAAGCTCAACCCCCATAAAAGTGCAAGCCAGGGGCGTATTCGTTGCTCCGGCAAAAACGGCAATAAACCCGAGGCCGGCAAACAACTCAACCGGATTTCCGGACACCATCGCCAGGGTATTTCCTAAAGTAGCACCAATAAAAAACAGAGGAGTTACTTCCCCCCCCTTAAATCCGGTACTCAGTGTAATTGCCGTGAGCAAAAGTTTCCAAAACCAACTAAAGGTCTCAGATCCTCCCGCTTTAAACGCATTCACAATGCTGACTCCCGTTCCATCAGGAGTGGTCACTCCAATACCCAAGTAATCTCGAGTGCCAAGCAAGAAGGAGATCGCGAGAACCAGCCCCCCTCCAATAACCGGAATCAGTAATTTTTTGCTGATGTATTTATTCGACAAGCTCTTTATAATATGCGACAACTCAGAAAATGCAAACCCGGCCAAGCCAAACAATGCTCCCGCCACCATTACCGAAAGTAAAAGCGGAAGATCGAAATGAAGAAATGCTGTACTTCCCGACAGCGTGTCCTGAAAATCGATATGGTAATGGGTATGCTGGATTCCGTAGGCTGAACACACGATATCAGCCATTACCGAAGCCAGAAAGGCAGGCAGCAAAGCATCGTACTTAATCCGACCAATGGCCATTACTTCAAGGGCAAAGATTGCACCGGTAACCGGGGTTCCAAAAACAGCTCCAAAGCCGGCAGCCACACCCGAGATTAACAGAATACGCATGTCATCTTTATTCAGCTTTAACTTTTTACCGATATAATGAGCCATGCTACCTCCTATTTGCACCGCCGTTCCCTCTCGCCCGGCCGACCCTCCAAATAAGTGCGTAACCACCGTAGTGATCAGCACAAAAGGAGCCATTCGAACCGGAATACCCCCACCCGGCTTAGAAATCTCATCCATTACCAGGTTATTGCCCGCCTCCGAATTCTTCCCTTTAAACCGATACAAAGCAACAATTACAACACCGGCGAGCGGTAAAAAAAAGATCAACCACCCGTAGTTCCACCGCAACAGTGTAGCCTGATTGAGCAGGTATAAAAATAGTGCCACCATGGATCCGGAGACCAGGGCAACCGGTATCACCAGTAAAAACCAACGAACGACATATTTAAGAATTTCCCATTGGTCAAAAGACCATTGAATTCGCTTTATCATGTGTAAAAGTTTTCAGAATATCGGAGTTAAGCTGTTATACATACTTTTATGAAAACACGTAACAGCCTACGAAATTAGCAATTTTTACCAACTCACTTTATCAGAAGTCACTACTCCTTCCAACTTGCATGAATCAGGCTCCCGCGTTCGCTCTGGTTGTCAATACGAAGATGGACATCAATTTCCTGCTGCATTTCTTCAACATGCGAAATCACTCCGACAATGCGTCGTTCTTTTCGCAGCGATTTCAGCGTGTCAAACACAATCGATAATGACTCTTTATCGAGCGAGCCAAACCCCTCATCTAAAAAGAAAAAGTTTTGATTCGATTCTGTTATTTTCTGAATGTTATCAGCCAATGCCAATGCCAACGATAACGCCGCCTGAAAAGTCTGTCCTCCCGAAAGCGTTTTCACACTGCGCACTTTACCGCCATTCATAAAATCGCGCACCTGAAAGTTGTTATCGGGGGTGATCTCCAGGCTTAACTTTTGCCGGGTCAATTGAAAAAAACGGTCGTTGGCAGCATTACACAGGTTTTGCAAATAAACCGACGAAATATAGTTAACAAAGCCACTCGCTTTAAACAGGGACTTCATGGTGCGAATGTTTTCTGCTCGCAAATTCAGTGCTTCCAGTTCCTTTCGCAGCGCACCTTGACTCTCCAAATCCTGTTGTAGCTTTTTCAGCAATTCTGTAAGCTTTCCAAACTCCTGATTCATTTGCTTTGTTTGCTCGCTTATCATGCCAATTTCGGTAATTAAAGCTTGATGCTTTTCGGGCTCATATTTTCGATCACCAATTTCTTGCAGCAACTGCTGCTGCTGCTTTCTGGAAAGCACCAACTGTTCTTTAAAATCAGCCAATTTTTGCTTTTCCTGTTTCAGATTAATTGACTGTGCCAATATTTCTTTTACCTCATCTGTTGATTGAAATTTAGTTTTCTTCAACTCTTCATGAATCCCCGTCGCCAGTTTTTTATGGTTTTGCTTTTCCTCTTCCAACTCTTTGCAGTTCGCATTCAAACTACCAGTCAGAGTATCTTTCCGTTTTTTGCTTTCAGTCAACAAATTGCTTTGTTTCTCAAACTGTTCTTTTAATCGGGTAAAGCTTTTCAACAACTGCTCCTGCTCTGCGACAAGCTCCTCTGCCGGCTTCTGCTGGTATTCGGAAAAATCAATCAACTTCAACTGCTTCTGTAGTGTCTTTTGCTCGGTTTGCCGAACGGTTAAGTCCGTTTTAATTTTATCGATTCCAAGCTGATATCGCTCCTTGTCTTTAGCAGCTTTTTCCTGCTTTTTAGTAAACTCTTCCAGCTCGGCTTCCTTTTTCTTAATTGAAACCTGAAGTAAGTTGGATTCCTGAAATGCCTTTTCTAAAACAACGATATCGCGGTATTTCTCCCACTTAAAATCGGACTGGTGAACCTTTCTTTTTTTGTCAACCTCCGTCCGCTTCTCCACCCACTCTTTTAGGTTTCTATCCGTATATTTCAGATGACTATCCAGCTCCTTTAACCGATTAATTTGCTCGCTGATCTGTTCAATCTCTTTTTCTCTTTTCTCTCTGGTTTGCATTAATTGCTGCTGTGCCTCATGCGAGCTTTCAGCACTGTAAATCTGTGGATGATGATCGGAGCCGCAAAGCGGACAAGGCTCTCCATCCGTCAGGCCATCGGCAAACGCTTTCAATCTCTCTTTCAACTGCAAATCGCCAGCCTCTTTCTCCAACAATTTCAATTCCTCTTTAATCTTTACAAGCTTATCATCTAAGAATTTTACCATCGCGAAAACATCTGATTCCTTAGGTAAACCTTCGAATAAGGAATTCTGCAATAATCTCAGAATGACATCTTTCGCTGTCTTTACCTCATCCTCATATTTCTTCTCCTGATTGTGAATCTCCAACAACTGCTTAGCAAGGTTCTGATCCTCAACATGCCAGGCTTTGGCATTTGCTAAAACAGCCATATCCGGGAGCTTGGCTTTATCCGATTTAAGAGTGGCCTCCAACTCGGCCTTTTCTTTCTTCAGCTTTTCAACATCTTCCAAAAGCTTATCGCATATTTCGTTTCCCTTCTTCAATCGCTCCTGGTCATCTTTAACTTTACGGGCCAGATCTTTAATTTTGATCATTCGCTCCAGTTCATCCGCTTTTTGCTTCAGTTCGTCGCGCTTTTCGTAGGCTGGCGTTAGTTCTTTCAATTCCTTTTCCAGCCGACGAATTCCCTCATCTTCCCGTTTTAGTTTGTCCTCGTCCTGCTTAATCTGCACTTCTTTCTGGGCGATCCTCTTTGTGCTTGTCTGAAGCGATTCAAACAAATGCCTGAACTGCATGACACACAACTCGTAGTTGGCAATACTTTGCTCCAGTTTCTTAAATTCGGGCTCTTGACGTTGCAAAGCTTTTAAGCCAACTTCTGTTTCCTCCAGTTTCTTTGTCAAGTCCAGCAGCTGTTTCCATTCCTGCTCCTGCTTTTGTGAATTCGTTAATTTAACAAGCTGCTCATCCATCTCCTTTTTCAAGCGGGCAAGCTGTTCCTGATACTTTTTCACCTGCTCCAGGTCAATTTCACCCAGTTGTTGTAACTGCCCATCCAAATGCTGCTTGCGGGCATTGTTTTTTCCTTCGAGTGCCGTTACTTTATAATACAATTCAAACTTTTGCAGATTGAAAAGTTCCTTCATCATCTGGGTACGATCTTTATTGCCCAACTGCAGAAACTCCTGAAACTGCCCTTGTGGAATGATGATTGTCCGTTTGAAATTATCGTAACTCAGTCCAATTGCCTGTTCCAGCACCATCGGTTCAATCGGAATCCACAAGCCATCCAGCTTTTGGTAGGCTGAGCGATCCAGCTTCTTAACATCATCAAAACGCTTGCTATTTCGTTTTCCGTGCACGACCGCCCGGTAAGCTGTTTGATCCTTCCCCGTTTCAAAAATAAACTCGATCAGCAGCTCATTCGATTTCAGGTTCATCATGTTGTAGTTGCGGTTATCTCCCGACAGGTTGAACCGATCGGTTTTACCATAAATCGCAAAGGTAATCGCTTCCAATATGGATGATTTACCGCTGCCAACCGATCCGAAAATTCCAAACAAGCTGGCGGCTGTTAGTTTTGTGAAATCGATGGTTTGTTTTTCCTGGTAGGAGTACAAACCTTGTATGGTGAGTTGTACGGGTATCATTCTTCTTCTGCCAGTATTTCGGTGAATAAACTCATGAGTTCGGCATTGGGATCCTGACCTTTTTCATGCTTAAAATAATCACGGAAAAGTTCTTCCATGCTGCGAGTCAGATCAATCTTCTTTTGATTCCCATCAATAAGCCCTTCTGCATTTTCAACTTCAGGAATAATAGCTACAATTCCCGAGTGGGCGCCATTCAGTTGCTTGCGCTCCGCAGCAGTCAGAAAGGTTTCAGTTACCAAAGTCAATTCAACCAAGCATTCCTGATTCTCAGCCAGCCAGTTCAATGCCTCCTCCATTCCTTCGGCACGTTTGCGTAACAGCTTCTTTCCTTTGGTCAGCTCCTCCTCCCGAACGCTTGCTACTGCTCCGGGCTCAACATCAACCAATAGCGCGTACTTTTTCTGGTTCGCTTCTGAAAAGCTATACGACAACGGACTGCCGCTGTAGTAAGTGGGGCAAGGATCAGCATCCACCTGATGCATGCGATGAAGATGCCCCAGCGCGGTATATTGAATCTGCCTGGGGATGTTTTCGGTGAAAATAGCCTGCGCCCCTCCAACATGTAAAATAGGTTTTTCATCGGTAGGCTCCTCCGGTAATTCATTCCCTTTTTTTATCATAAAAAGATGTGAGATGAGCACATTCACACCGTTCTTATCGCAATATTGATCAGCCAGATCTTTCCATTTTTCTTCCAAAACTGCCCGGAGTTCCGCTTCGCTATTTTCCAAGCCGAAACAGGTTTTAAGCCGATACTCGTTCGCATATGGAGTCAATAAAATACGCAGCGGGATGTCGGTTCCCGGCAGACGAAGTTCCAAAAAACCTTCCCTGCTTTTTAGCACCTTCAGCCCTGATTCCAATTCAAAAGGAGAAACGACTGAATTTGGGTATCCTGCGAAAATAATTCCGCACTCCCGGGCCAGCGGGTCGGGCGACTCAATTCGGTCAGGCGAATCGTGGTTGCCGGCAATGGCAATCACCGGACGATGCCCATTATTGGAAAGTCGCTTCAAACTCTTGTAAAATAGGTCGACCGCTTCTGTGGGCGGATTAAAAGTATCGAACAAGTCGCCGGCTACCAGCACCGCATCCACCTGTTCTTGTTCGGCAACCTCACAGATCTCCCGCAAAACAGCGTGCTGTTCTTCCATGCGGGAAAAATCGTCGAGTCGCTTGCCAAGGTGCCAATCGGAAGTATGGAGAAGTTTCATTGGTTTTCCAGTTTTAAATTTTCGAACGTATTCAAGAGAACTCGCAAGCTCGTTTCGATGAAATGAGCACATCCTGATTTTCCTTTGTGAAAAGACTTTTAAGGTCACGGACCTATTTGATATTTTCGGTCTCGCTTCTATCACAAATTGTTAAAGACTCGAAACATGACACTAAATTATTCGCACTACTTACATGCTCGTTTCATTAAATGATTAAACGTTTAGAATTGTGAAATTAATTCTTTCCTCACACCCTTAAAAATTCCCATTCATAAATTATCCGAATATTGTGAACTTTGATGTCAAATCAACAAAATTTATTTCTTTAACCTCATCGATAGTATAAAAAGCTTCGCAAGAATCAATTCACCGGACGCTACCAAAACTAAAAGGGAATAAACTTGTCCCGCCGGGCAAGCACCAGCCAAAAAAAATAAAGCCAGGAGATAACTTCCGGGCTTTATTTGCAATTTGTTACTGTCTGTTATTTCACTTGAAAATCAAACATCTTTTCACCTTCCAGAAACCCTTCCAGCCGATCGCCAATAGCTACCGGCCCAACGCCCGCAGGCGTTCCGGTATAAATCAAATCTCCAATTTTCAAGGTGAAGTATTTAGATACCTGACTGATAATTTCATCAATCGGGAAAAGCATGTAGGCAGAATTTCCTTGCTGCACCATTTCGCCATTCTTTTTCAATTCAAATTTAATGGAATCAAAATCCGGCAATTTCCCTTTTTTTACAAAGCGTGAAGAAATAACAGCCGACCGATCAAAGCCTTTTGCTTTCTCCCAGGGCAATCCTTTGTCTCGCAGTTTATTTTGAAGGTCGCGCGCGGTGAAATCAACCCCCAATCCAATCTCATCATAATAACGATTTGCAAAACGGGGTTCAATATTTTTTCCCAATCGGCTGATGCGAACAATCAATTCACATTCGTAATGTACGTTCTGGCTAAAATCGGGGATATAAAAAGGATCATTATTGCGAAGCAAAGCGGAATCAGGTTTCATGAAAATAACCGGCTCATCAGGAATTTCATTATTCAACTCCCGCACATGATCACTGTAATTTCGTCCGATACAAATAATTTTCATGATACAATTAGTTATTTGGTCTTTAGAAAATCGGCCACTCGAAACTAGTCTTTTGTTAAAAGTATGACGACAACTCACACTTTCTCGAGTTCGAACTGTCTCTTCGTCATCCGCTTCTCTCTCAGTCTTTCATTCTTAGTTTAATAGCAGTCAATACCTTTTTTGTGTAAAGCGGAAATTCACTGTTGATGATCCAGCCAAAATAGCCGGGCTGTTCGCGCAGTACTTTTTCAACCGGAACTCCTTTGTTCTTGCCAAAGTTAAACACCTCAACACCATCTTCATTATAAACAATGCGCCCTACGAAATCTACATTTTTATCGTACGATGAAAATTCACTCAGCGCATTCACATCATTTTGAATTGGAGTAGTTTTCTTCCCTTTATTATCTTCGTATTCTGTCTCTTTATACATATCAAGCTGCGATTTCAGCACATCGTACGTTGCTCTGGTGTCGGCCATGGCACTATGCGCATCGATCAATTCTTGCTTGCAATAAAACTTGAAAGCCGCCGCCAGTGTGCGTTTTTCCATTTTATGAAATATGGCCTGCACATCCACAAACTTGCGTTTTTTAAAATCAACATCTACTCCAACGCGTAAAAACTCTTCAGCCAGTAACGGAATATCAAACCGATTCGAATTAAAGCCGGCCAAATCAGCTCCTTCCAGAAACTTTGCCAACGACTTGGCAACCTCTTTGAACGTTGGAGCATCTTTTACATCTTCATCATAAATGCCATGAATTTTACTGACATGTTCAGGAATCGGCATCTCCGGATTGATACGCAGATCCCTTTCTTCCTCCTTCCCATCCGGATGCACTTTTACCAGAGCTATTTCAACAATACGATCAGTTACAACATTAATTCCGGTTGTTTCGAGGTCTAAAAAGACCAATGGATTTTTCAGGTTTAAATTCATGGTATATTTTTAATTTGCTGAAAATAAAAAAAACCTAACAAAACATAATCTTGTTAGGTTTTAGCATGTATTCAGTTACAATTTACGCATTTATCATCATTGGCATTAAAAGCATCAGTACATCTTCTTCGTCAAGTTCCTTTTCAGCCGGCAGCAATAAGCCTGCACGAGTTGGATCAGAAAGTTCAACTTTAACATCAGAAGACGACAAATTTGAAAGGATTTCCAGTAAGAAAGTTGATTTAAATCCAATTTCTATTTCATCACCCTCATATTGACATTTCAATCGTTCGACAGCCGAAATAGAGAAATCAACATCTTGTGCCGAAACCACCAACTGGTTATCATCAATATGCAACTTAACCAAATTACTAGCCTGGTTAGCAAAAACTGAAACCCGTTTAATCGTGTTGAATAGTTCCAGGCGGTCAACAATCATTCGATTGCTGTTGTTGGTCGGAATTACAGAGTTATAGCTTGGATAATTTCCTTCAACCAAACGACAAATCAATTTATAATTACTCAAAGTGAAAAAAGCATTCTTATCGTCAAACTGCAATTTCACATCAAACTCTTCTTTGGGAAGTAGGTTGCGTAATAATGCAGCCGGTTTTTTAGGTAAAATAAATGATGATTCCACTTCCGCTTTGGCATCAGCACGTTTGTAACGCACCAACTTGTGTGCATCAGAAGCCACAAAAGTCAGATCGTCATTTCCCAATTCAACAAATATACCATTCATTACCGGGCGAAGTTCATCATCGGCCGTGGCAAACAATGTTTTCGTAATTCCATTCAACAACACATCGTGGTTCACATCAATAGTCGCAGTTGCTTCTTCTTTTAGCTCAGGCAGTTCAGGAAAATCTTCTCCGTTTTGCCCAATAATACTGAACTTTCCGTTTTCGGAATAAATATCAATCGCCGAATTTTCTCCATTTATCTGGAAGGTCAGCGGTTGCTCCGGAAACTCCTTCAGCGTATCGTTGAGTAACTTTGCAGGAACAGCAACATCACCAGTTCCTTCTGTATTATCCAGTTCAATGCTGGTAATTAAGGTCGACTCCAAATCTGAGGCAGTAATCGTTAACCGATTATCTTCCAGTTGAAACAAATAATTATCCAAAATGGGTAATGTATTCTTTGAACTGATCACCTTACTGATCGCGTTCAGATGACTCAGTAATTCGGTACTGGAAACAACAAATTTCATTGATATGTATTTTAAATTTTTGTTCTAGATCCTGCGCTGTTCACTGAAATATTTTTCAGCACAATTACACGAATATACAAACTTTGGTTTTTTTAACCTATCCTTTCTTATGAGATTTTATACAAAGTAATTAACGACCATATTTCCGTCTGCGAACAATGTTGAAAATCAGTCCCAATAAGGAGATCAACACAAGTGGAGCCACCACATTTAATAGCTGCCAAAACAAGCGTTGCTCCCGAATTTGAACCTTATCGAGCAGGCGAATTTTAAACACCTGCGTCCGCAGCGACATAATGCCGGCATCGTCGCACAAATAACTAATGGCGTTGACTAAAAAGGCTTTATTGCCAAACGTTTGCTGCGAATAGCGATCGTAGCCCAAAGGAAGCGTCTGAATTTGACCATTGCGCCTGGAAACCTGGTTAGCAATCAGACTTCCGTCAGCCAACACAATCATTTTTGCTGGTTTTGATTGGGGAAGTACTTCTATATTTTTTGTATTGAAATTGCCTAACATTCTATTTTGAAACACCGATGCAAACTGTCCTTCCAACAAAACACCAACAGCAAGTTCCGATTGACTAAACAAACTGCGGGCCGGCGGACTATTTATACTTTGCAAACTCACCTCAACAGGAGTTTCTACCCGGCGTGAATAATTGGACGTGTGCAAAATAACCGACTTATTGATAGCCGGATTTTTACCAACCGTATCAATCGAACTGACAAACTCTGACTTGACACGATTCAGATTGCGACTTAACTCGTGTGATTGCGACGGGCTGAGCAGAGGCGAATAATACCAAGGAGCGGGCGTATATTTTGGTGTACTTCCCAGCGGTGCAGTATTTACCGGAATCATGACGCACTCCACGTCCTGCACCAAGTCCGTATTTACCCGAACGCCATATCGAAACAGCTGATCATTCAGATTCAGGTCGCGAGGAAAAGCAATGGTTGTTTCCCCACTACTTAAACTATCCAAGCTCACCTGCACCGGATCAATCAGCCAAAGCAAATTTCCTCCGCGCATCAGATACTGGTCGATGTAGAATTTGTCCTTTTCGCTAAAGGCCTGAACAGGATCGGCAATGACAACAGCGTCAGGCAAGGTATCCTGAATCAACTCATCGGCAACCACATCGGTAAGCGAAAAATTCTCCGAAAGTGCCTGACGGATATCCCGTGTTTCCGGCTCTCCCAATTCTCCGTGATCACCCATGAAAGCAACAGTTGGACGACAATCGTCAACCAACAACTTGAAAGCCCGCATCAGTTCAAATTCCAGTGTTTCAACCGACTGATTTAAATTTTGTTCGGCCGATAAGGATGGGTTATTTTTCAGCAGGTTGATACCGATCTCATAATCTTTATAGTGAATGACTGCTCCCGGGAAAATGAGTTTTGTTACCGTTCCCTCGTCGCGCTGCAAGCGCAAATCAGTTGGTTTCAGTCCTAATGACACGAGGCGTTCAAACAACTGCTTTTGCTCTTCTGTATTGCTAACCATTTCATACGGATCCATCAATTCTTCGCGAATTTGGTAATCGGCATAAGCGTTAATATCCTGTATTTTTTCGACGACCGCTTGCTGTAACTTCCGAAAGCCGGGAGGCAACTCCCCTTCCAAAAAGATATCAATTTTCACAGGTGACTCCAGCTGACTAATAAACTGCTTCGAAATTGGCGATAAGCTGTATCTCTTTTCAGAAGTCAGGTCGATACGAAAAAACCAAACCGACGAGATATAAGCCAACAAAACAAGTCCGACAACCAGCATTCCCATTTTTCTCAACTGACCACTAATTGCAGTCTGCTTTTGACGCAAAAAAACGCTGGTTAATAACAGGAAAAAGAAACTAAAGGCAATGAAATAAAACAGATCCCGTGAATCCACCACTCCCCGACTAACGGACAGGTAATGCTCGTTGATACCCAGTTCAATTAGAAATCCGTTGACTGAAAATGGCCAGTTTAATGAGGCAACAAACTCGAAGCCCAGATAAGCAGCAAACGACAAGAACAAAGCAACTACGAACGCAAACACCGGATTGTCAGTAATGGCGGAGGCAAAAACACCGATGGCAACATAGGCAGCAGCCAAACAAAACAGGCCTATAAACGATCCCCATGCCGCACCGGAATCCCAGTTTCCAACCGGATTACCCAAACTGTAAATAGAGTAGAAATAAACTAAAGTTGGAAGCAAGCACAGCAATACGAGCACAAGTCCGGCGAAGTATTTTGCCCAAACGAGTTGTAACAACGATATTGGTTTGGTGATCAAAATCTCGAGAGTGCCGGATCGTTTCTCTTCGGCAAACAAGCGCATGGTCAATGCCGGAATCAGAAAAAGGAAAATCCATGGAGCTAATGAAAAATAACCATCCAGGGTAGCATAACCAGCATCCAATAAATTGTAAGTGCCGGGGAACACCCATAAAAAAAGACCATTGGTAATCAAAAATACAAAGGCAATTAAGTATCCTGTTATTGATCCAAAAAAACTGGTGATTTCTTTTCGAAATAAACTGTACATATTGACTTTCGCTTTTTGCTCAAACGAAGATAGAAAAAGATTAATTCTTTTCGTTCAATTTATCAATCATCATCGATGCAGCACGGGCAGAAGCACCAGGCTCTCCCAATTTTTCGCTTAATTCGTCGTAGCTTTTCATGATTTGTTTTTTATGCGAGGCGTTATTCAGAATCAAGTTCAGCTCTTTGCAAATATTGGCCACAGTGCAGTGGTGTTGCAACAATTCTTTCACGGCCATCCGCTTCAAAATAAGATTTACCAACGACACCAATGTAATTCCAACAACATATTGGCCGATCCAATAAAACAGAGTCCCCCCATCCATTCGGTAGCACACAATTTGCGGGCATCGTAAAATACCGGCTTCCAGCGAAACGGTACCCGATGCCAACACCGCAGCTTCTGCTTGCTGCATTAATTCGTAGGTTTTGTCATGCAAAACACGCACTTCAGGATAAGCCTGAGTTAGCTTCTCATAAACAGGCTCTTCAATATTTGGTGCGGCTGTTACCACAATCTGGTATTCCGGAAAAGAGGCTGAACCTTCCAGCATTCGGGGCAACAACGATTTTATTTCCTGTAACCGGCTACCCGGAAGCAATGCGATGATAGGTTTGTCCGGTAAATTATTTTGATTGATAAAATCGGAAAAATCAGTTTTTGCAGGCTTGGCTTTTATTGCATCCAATAACGGATTGCCAACATAGTTGACCTCATAACCTAGCCCTTTATAAAACTCGGTTTCGAAAGGAAGAATGGTAAACATTTCATCAACAAAAGCCTTGATCTTTTTGATTCGGTATTTCTTCCAAATCCATATTTTGGGAGAAATATAGTAGAATACCCGAATGCCATGTTTTTTTGCAAATTCAGCCATGCGAAGATTAAACCCGGGATAATCAACCAACACCAATACATCCGGTTGAAATTCGAATAAATCCTCCTCGCAGGCTTTAAAATTTCGTTGAATAGTTTTTAGGTTCATCAGCACCGGCAAGAAACCCATGAAAGCCATTTCGCGATAATGTTTGCTTAACTGCATACCGGCTTGTTCCATTAGCTCGCCACCAAATCCACGAACTTCGGCTTGTGAATCCTTCTTTACAATCTCAGCTATGAGGTTGGAGGCATGCAAATCGCCCGAAGCTTCGCCGGCTATAAAATAGTACTTCATAATGATTGAATAGCCACTGAAATGATTACCAGAAAAGCATATATGAATGTCGCCATTAAAACACCGCGAGCTGCCATGTCATATTTTTTTTTGAAGAATACCAGAAAAAGCAGCAGATTGGGCAAGACACACAGAGTCATCAATTTGATGAGAATTTGAAACCGCCAAAGATTTGACAAATATTCGAGAATCCCGACTTCGTGATAACGAACGAGGTACATAATCAGAAACATGATTAACGGAAAAATTAGCCCGGGCCAAAAACCATATTTCAGGTGATTGATATTTGATGCTGAGTTATTCATTAAAACTTCCAGTTTTTCATTATTTCCAAAGTTTCCTGACAGGTCATATCTACATGAATAGGCACTACCGACACTTTCTGATTGTCTAAGGCAAACAAGTCAGTATCTTCAGCATCGGGCTCAAAATTTTTAAAGTATCCAGACAACCAGTAATACTCACGGTTGTGCGGATCGGTACGTTTTTCCAGTTCTTCCACCCACTTGCCTGAGGTTTGCCGGCAAACTTCAATGCCTTCAACATCTCCCTTGGGGATATTCACATTCAGGCAAACAAAAGGTGGTAACCCTTGCTCGAAAACCGATTGAAAAACACGGGCAACCCACATCTTTGCTTTCGAAAAATCGGCATCCGGCAAATAGTCGCACAACGAAAATCCGATTGCCGGCACACCATGCAAACACCCTTCGATGGCAGCTCCCATTGTACCGGAATACACTACACTTATCGACGAATTAGAACCATGGTTAATTCCTGAAATAACAAAATCCGGCAATCGATCTACCAAATGATTGAATCCCAACTTCACGCAATCTACCGGAGTTCCATTGCACTTATACGAAATATATCCGTCCTCTTCCTCAACTTTAGAAGCCCGCAACGGACGATCAACCGAAATTGCATTGGACATCCCCGACATAGCCACCTCGGGAGCTACTACCACGACATCTCCAAAAAGACGCATCACATCAGAAACCTCTTTCAGTCCTTTTGCCTGAATTCCATCGTCGTTGGTAATAAATATGAGCGGACGTTGTTTCATTTTTTCTTTTCTTTTTTGCGAAACACAAAGATACGTTTATCTCCTTGCCTGACTAAATTTTTAATCCTAATTTTCCAACAGCATCAATCCAATCGTTACACTCAGAAAACTAACCGGTGGTGACCATTAAAGATGGTAAACTTTTCGGTTTTCTGCAAAGCAGAACAGCCCAACTTCAATCGAAGTCGGGCTGTTTTTATATCGAAAAAATAATTGACTATTTCGCATAATTTACTGCACGCAATTCGCGGATAACAGTAATCTTAATTTGTCCCGGATAAGTCATTTCATCCTGGATGTGCTTCGCAATATCAAATGACAGTTGTTCTGATTCTTTATCAGAAATCTTCTCGCTACCAACAATCACACGCAATTCGCGTCCAGCCTGAATGGCATAAGTTTTCAATACACCAGGGTACGAAAGCGCCAAATCTTCTAATGCTTTTAAACGCTTGATATAAGATTCCACCACTTCGCGGCGAGCTCCCGGTCGGGCACCTGAAATAGCATCACAAACCTGCACAATTGGTGCCAACATGGTTTGCATTTCCACCTCGTCGTGGTGCGCTCCAATTGCATTGCAGATATCCGGCTTTTCTTTGAATTTCTCAGCTAGCTTCATCCCCAGCACTGCGTGTGGAAGTTCCGGCTCGTCGTCCGGCACTTTACCAATATCGTGAAGCAAGCCGGCACGTTTTGCCCACTTGGTGTTTAGTCCAAGCTCTGAAGCCATGATCGCACAAAGATTGGCCACCTCACGGGAGTGCTGCAATAAGTTTTGTCCGTACGACGAACGATATTTCATTTTACCGATCATGCGGATCAGCTCAGGATGCAGACCATGTACTCCGAGGTCAATCGTGGTGCGTTTACCGGTTTCAATAATTTCTTCTTCAATCTGCTTTTTCACTTTCGAAACAACCTCCTCAATACGAGCAGGGTGAATACGTCCGTCAGTTACCAGTTGGTGTAAAGCCAAACGGGCAATTTCGCGACGTACCGGATCGAAACCTGAAAGCACAATCGCTTCGGGTGTATCATCTACAATAATTTCAACACCTGTTGCAGCTTCCAATGCGCGGATATTACGTCCTTCACGACCAATAATCCGACCTTTAATTTCATCGCTTTCAATGTGGAAAATAGTAACAGAGTTTTCAATGGCAGTTTCGGTTGCCACTCGCTGTATCGTTTTCACCACAACTTTCTTTGCCTCTTTGTTGGCAGTAAGTTTAGCCTCTTCCATTATTTCGTTAATGTAAGACATGGCTTCAGTTTGTGCTTCTCCTTTTAATGATTCAACCAACTGGCTTTTGGCTTCCTCTGCTGACAGTCCGGAGATCGCTTCCAACTGCTCAACCTGTTGTTTGTGCATGCGATCCAGATCATCTTCCTTTTGTTGAACCACATTCAACTGGTTCGTCAGGTTCTCGCGAATAACGTCAACATCTTTTTTGGTTGTTTCAAACTCTTTTACTCTTCGTTGTAGTTCATCCCGACGTTGTAAAAAAGCACTTTCTTTTTGTTTTAGTTTATTTTCGACCGAATCAATCTTGTTGTTCTTCTCATAAATAAACTTTTCATGTTCTGTTTTTAACTGTAAGAACTTCTCTTTTGCCTGAAGTATCTTATCTTTTTTTATTACGTCGCCTTCAGCCTCGGCCTCTGTTATGATCTTCGTTTTCTTGCTTTTTAGTGCTTTATCCCACAAAAAGTAGGAAAGCCCTCCGCCTAGCAAGAACCCGGAAATAGCATATATTATTTCCATTTCAATTAAGTATTACTGTATATATTTAGTTTAACAAAAAGCCCGCTAATACATTCATCCCCAAGGCAAATCTGTTGGGAGTGAATAAAAAGCGGGCTTCAACAATCTTATTTATAATCTACTCGTTAATCGACAAATAATCACCTAACTGCTCATTAAGTATTTTTATTTCTTCAATAAAAGGAGAATCGTCTGCTTGTTCTTCCAACGCCAAATTCTTCAATACAAACTGAAAGGCAGTCATTGCAAGAAAATCTTTCGAATCGTGGTCAGCATATTTTTTTCTGTATTGAAGAATAATGTCATTTAATATTTTCGCAGCTTTCCTGTATTTCTCCTCGTCTTCCCTAACAATAGTCAATGGGTAAACTCGCCCATCGATGTTGATATTTATTGAAAGCTTATCTGTCATTTCTTCTTGTATTGGCTACACATTCAGTTGAGCAATACATTTATCAATTTCCCGCACTATTTTATTTAACACTTGCTTCGCATCCTGTTTTTCATCATCCGAAGCAGAAAAAATCTTTGCTAACTTAAGATTTTCATACTTTTTGACCAAAATCTCATTTTCATTGCGAACGACATCCAACTCATCCTGCATGCCTTTCAGCTGATCCCGCAGCTGTTTATTTTCATCTTTCAAGCGATTCTGCTTGCCAATTAGCAGTCTGAGTCGGGTCTTAAATTCATCAATTAAATATTGATCCTTCTCGGTCATTTCTGCATGCTTTCTAGGACAAAATTAATATTTTTGCCCAATAGTTTATACGAAGATAGTTTTATTTTGCGTAATGCAAACCGCCGTACAACAATTCTGGCTTTGCCTAGTTTTAATCACCAAACACTTAAGGATTCTATTTATGAAAATTCGTTTTCTAATATTTTTTGTTCTGATTTCATCCATCATATTGGCTCAAGCCCCTGATCGAAACTACTTTCGACCGCCTGTTGACATCCCTCTTATTTTATCGGGTAATTTCGGAGAACTGCGATCCAACCACTTTCACTCGGGCATTGACATTAAAACTCAGGGCAAAACCGGACTCCCGATATATGCTGCTGCCGACGGAGAAATTTCGAGAATAAGAATATCGCCCTACGGATTTGGGCTTGCACTTTACCTTGATCACCCGAATGGGCAAACCACCGTTTATGGACACTTATTGAGCTTTCGTGATGACATTCAGGAATATGCGAAAAAAATTCAATACGAGCGTCAATCATTCGATGTTGACTTAGCTGTTCCAGAAGGAACGTTCTCTGTAAATAAGGGCGACCAAATTGCTCTAAGTGGAAATACCGGTGGCTCCGGTGGACCACATCTCCATTTCGAGATACGCGATACCGACAGTCAACACCCACTAAATCCCTTGCTTTTCAATTTCCCGATTAAAGATGAGATTAAACCAAAGATTTTATCAGCTGCAATTTATCCGTTAACGGACGATTCTCATGTGTATGGAAAAACACAAAAGACACTGATTGAAACAGTTTTTTACGGCGGCGCTTATCATTTAAAAGGAAATCCGACTGTCCCTGTTTATGGAAATATTGGTTTTGGCCTCCAAACCATTGATTACCTTGACGGAAGCTGGAGTAAATGTGGCATCTACGAGATTAAGTTAAAAGTAGACAACAAGGCGATCTACTCCTTTCAAATGAATGAACTGAGCTTTGATGAAACCCGTTATTTGAACAGTTATATCGACTATGATTATTACCGAACCAACTATAGGAGGCTACAAAAAAGTTGGGTTGAACCGGGAAACAAGCTGAGTAATTATCGGGAGCTGATCAATGGAGGAATTGTCGATCTTTCGGATGGAGAGGTTCATGATATTGATTATGAAATTACAGACACGTACGGCAATAAAAGTACACTTTCATTTCGGGTTCAATCGAAACAGATGAACCTTGTTCCAAAAGAAAAAAACGGGCAACTGATTTCTTATAAGGAAAAAACGACACTTGAAAAAGAGCAACTGAAAGCAGTTTTTGAGCCGGGCACTTTTTACTCCGATTTTTATATGGACTTAGAAACCAAACCGGCCAACAATTTATACTACTCAAAACTATACCAGGTTCAAGATGATCATCATCCGGTGCACCAGCATTATTCGCTAAAAATTAAAGCCGACGGTGTTCCTCCAGAACTTCAGGACAAAGCATTGATTGCCGCCGTTAGCGAAAAGAGTGGTAGAAAATGGCCGATGGGTGGAAACTATGAAAATGGATGGATAACAGCACGCGTTCGTCAGCTGGGAACTTTTGCGATCAGTGTCGACACTGTTGCACCGACAATAAAACCACTCAGCATATACAACAACAGCCGGTTAACCGAGCCAAACCGCATTCGCTTTAAAATAAGCGATGATTTTTCGGGAATCGCCAGCTACAATGGACAGATTGATGGCGATTGGGTACTTTTTGAATACGATGCTAAAAATGCGTTGATTACTTATTACTTTGACAAAAAACGCTTTCAATTTGATCAAAAGCATGAGTTAAAACTTCGGGTGAAGGATGATAAGGGGAATACGACTGAATACCTGGCCACTTTTTACAAGTAACAGAAACTATCGAACATTTAATTTCAATAGTCGACACGATAAGAGAAAAATATAAGCTAAAGAAGTGGATTACTTGCAATTACTTTTTGTGGGTAAAAAAACGTTTTAACTTTGTCGCCAAATTTTAACTAAATGTTTTTACGATGAAAGCATATGTATTTCCAGGGCAAGGTGCCCAGTTTTCCGGAATGGGAAAAGACCTGTACGAAAACTCGCCACTTGCCAAAGAACTATTTGATAAAGCCAATGAAATACTTGGTTTCAATATTACCGATATCATGTTCGAAGGCTCAGCCGACGATCTGAAACAAACGAAAGTTACACAACCCGCCATTTTTCTGCACTCGGTTATTCTGGCTAAAACATTGAAAGAATTTAAGCCTGAAATGGTTGCCGGCCACTCATTGGGTGAATTTTCAGCCTTGGTTGCCAATGGTGCGATGAACTTTGAAGATGGGTTAAAATTGGTTTCGCAACGCGCCATAGCCATGCAGAAAGCCTGCGAACTAGAGCCTTCAACAATGGCAGCCATTGTTGGGTTGGAAGACGCGATTGTTGAAGAGGTTTGTGCCTCAATTGACGATGTTGTGGTACCGGCCAACTATAACTGCCCCGGGCAATTGGTTATTTCCGGTTCAATCTCAGGAATTGACAAAGCATGCGAACTGCTGACTGAAAAAGGCGCTAAACGTGCCTTGAAATTACCTGTTGGCGGAGCATTTCACTCACCACTCATGGAACCTGCTCGCGAAGAACTGGCAGCTGCCATTAAAGCAACGACCTTTAATAAACCAATTTGTGCGGTGTACCAAAACGTGGATGCCAAGCCGGTTACTGATCCTGAAACCATCAAGGAAAACCTGATCGCGCAGCTCACTGCTCCGGTAAAATGGACTCAAACAGCTCAAAATATGATTGCTGATGGTGCTACATTATTTACTGAAATTGGCCCGGGCAAAGTATTGCAAGGACTGATCAAAAAAGTTGACCGCCAGGCACAAACTGCCGGAGTCAACAACTTCGAAGGCTAATTATTAGCTCAAAATATGTAACAGAAAAGCTGCATGACGACCATGTGGCTTTCTTTATTTTGGAAAGAACAGGATATCAAACTCTTCGGTATCGTCTTTCTCCTTTAACTTAAAATAACCAGAATCAACAATTTTCAATTTCCTTTTCTGAGCTGCACCAACCAAATTCTTTTTGATATCATCTGATTCTTTTTGATCGACCTCTGTATTTAAATACAGCTTTAAATTCTCTGGATTCTCATCATCAAACTGAAACATAAAAGCGGTGTGTTCAACAAATACCAGATCATCATAAGCGTAAGAAACATCGTTTCCAATTTCTTCCAACATCATCTTCACTTCTGCTAACGGACGGAATGCAATAGTCATAATTTTTCAATTAAAATTTCCACAAAGTTATTTCGCGATTTTTTTCAGGTTTTGGTTCGAAAGTGATTTAGTAGAGCTGAGTCGCTAAGCAGAACAACTGGTTGATGAACAGCTTTCGGTTGTAGAACAACTACTGCACGAAGATCCGCAAGAAGATGCAGTTTCAACATCAGCCGGATCGTAAAGAGCAAGCTCTCCCCGCTTCAATCGGTCGATATTTTCCTCAACCAGGTTGCTATCAGGGCGATAAACAGTAATCTCATTGTCGTGCAAAATTTTGTAGGCCATTGGCCTTACATTTGGACTGATAATCGCTTTAATCGCTCCTTCGCCATCGTCTTTTCGCAAATCCAATCCAAAGCGTTCCATCAAGTCCGACTTGGAAAAATACACTGTTTGATCGCTGTTCATATCAAACAGGCAATAAAAGTTTGCTTTATAGAAATCATCAGCTAAAAAATGGGTTAATTGGGAACTTTGTCCCATCACCGGAATACATACCTTCATAATCGTTCATTTTCAGTTCAACGTTCACTAAATTTCAATCGTCAAATATATTCCGACCATCAATTACAATTGCCATTCCGAAAAAACGACATCTCTCAAAACAAAGAAGATAGCATTTTATCGAACACGAAAATCCTACATTTTTGTAGGATGAAATTACGTATATGTATGAAACGAACATGAATTTTAAGATGCAAAAATTCGCAAACAAGCATATTAAAATTCATCGTGAGTTCTATCGAATGCAATTGAAAACTAAAAATTTTAATGAAATGAGAAATAAAACAACTACTCGTTCAGCCCATTTTGCTTGATCAAAGCTTGTCGGGAACGCCCATCCATTAAGATGCTCAGGTCATGGTCAAACTGCACGTGTTTTACGAATTTCAACTCCTCAATCACCTTCTGATTGTTTAGCACATCAATATTGATTTTTTCATCTTCCGAGTTGTGCTTCACGGCAAAATAGCCAACATTCATTGAAGTTACATTGTGGAAAAAGTGCGATCCCAAGGAACCATCCAAAGGAAAATCAGGCAAGCCCATTTCCACAATAATGCGGGCTCTGGATATTTGCGACCACACGACCGGAATTCCGGTAAACTGGTCTTTAGTTCCCCAACGCCCGGGGCCAATCAAGATGTACTCTTTCCCTTCAGCATCCATCTTTTTATTCATGTGATGAATTTCCTGAGCAATTGCTTTGGTTTGCATTTTATCAAATTTGTCAGGATCGACAAAAATTGCATCGCGAACACCAAACACCTCGCCATTACCCATTCCCTGTTTGGCAAAAAGCACGACCTTTTCCAGGTTAACCTCACCCAAATCAATATGTAATTCTTCTTCCCGCCTGATTAGTGGTTTTATCTGTAATAAGTAAAAAGTTGGTAGTCCTCCATCTCCCTTGCTTAAATCGACGGCATACTCCATTTCAACAGGCGACCCCATCGCTTCACGGAACAAGCGAAGCAAAAACTGCAAGGTGTCAGCCAACGGCACATAGTTATACTTTAAGATATTGGCAAAATCAATGACACGCGGTCCTTTCATATTGAGCCCCGGAACGAGATCATCATTCTCAGCATCATAAACAGAGGCACAATGCTGCAGAAAATCATCATCGTCAGCATTTCGAATCCTGATTTTTGTAATGGCTGCATCTTCACCATCGGCAATTATATTTACGTCGGGATGAGACATGTCTACCGCATAAAACTCTTTTTGGGAATCGCGTACCTGATCGCGAACAGTTGTTGGGTTGATGGTTGGATACTTAGGACAAAAGCGAAATGCCTGCTCTCCGCCAACGACATACATCCCCAGGCCAACCGCCGCCACTGCAAAGCCATCTTCGGGCTCCATGTATGCCACCGGATAATAATTATACGATTGCGCCACTCCACTAATCGAAGGGTAATATTTTTTATCGTGTTCGTGCCCCACCACTTTTTGGATGATCACCGCCATCTTTTCCTCTTCAATTTTATAGTTTACGGCATCAAAATAGGCGACCGCTGAATCGGTGAAGATACTGGCATAAACCAGCTTGATCGCATTCACCAACTGATTGAAACGAACAAATTTATCGGGATGATTATTCGGCAACAGGTAAGTTGAATAAACCCCCGAAAAAGGCTGGAGGAGCGAATCTTCGAACAATCCGGAAGAACGCACGGCCAGCGGCCCCTGCATGACTTCGATATAACGAAACAACTTCGCTTTTAATCCTTCGCTCAGGTGCGAATCCAAAAACATGGTTTTAATATGTTCGTAATCGTTGTTGCTGTATATCTCGTCGTAAAGGTTGTTGAGCTCTAAGAATTTATCAAATTCGATGGCTCCGATAACTGCCGTGGCCGGAATGCGGATATTGATCTCAGGAATGATTTTTTTGAAATCGATATTTTCGATAAAATTACTCATGAAAGCCATTCCACGTCCTTTTCCGCCTAATGATCCTTTCCCCAAGCGGACGATGTAACGGTCGCTGTCAACAATTGCAGGATCAAAATTAATAATGCGCCCCCGCATTTGCTTGACCCGAACATCCTCAAAAACCCGCAAACAAAAGCTCCGCAGCTTTTCAGTACCTTTAAAGTCTTCGAAGCGATAGGGCAACAATCGTTCGGCAATATTGATCTCGCCACGAGCCATCAGCCAGGTGGAAAAAGAATTACGCTTTCCGTGATACGAAAGTGCTTCATCCGGAATCAGTTTAAACATTTCCTGAAATTCCTGAAGGTTGCGAGCCACCATAATTGGATTTCCGGCCAAATCTTTAAACACAAAACTCCCAAAGCCCAATCGCTTATAAATGAAATTATGAATGTCCATCGATAAGCTTTCAGAGTTTTTATCGATAAACTCAGCATCAATTTCTTTTGCTCGTGCAGCATTCGACACGTCGTGACTTTGCAGCAATAGTGGCACCGGGAAACGAAGAATTTGCTTCACGTATTTTAAAAGTTCTACACCGGCCTCGGCGTCATCAACTCCATTTCGGGAAAATTTCACATCTGAAATCACACTCAGCAAATAATCCCGGTACTTGTTAATCACTTCAATCGCATCTTCGTAAGTACTTACCAAAATAACCTTTGGCCGGGCGCGCATTTTCAGGATCATGTGTAAGTCATCTGCCGACTCGTCCTGCACCAGGTTTTGCGTTTGAGTCATGATGTTGGTGTACAGCATGGGCAAATATCGGGAGTAATACTGAATAGAATCTTCCACCAACAACAGCACCCTCACATTACCGTTTTTAATATCGGCTTCGATATTCTTTTTATCTTCAATGTACTTGATCATCGCCATGAACACATTGGAATTTCCGTTCCACACAAACACCCGGTCGATTGATTCGAACTGATTCGCTGTTTCCTGAAAGTAACGCAAATCGGCATTGTTATTCACCAGCAAAAGTTTCGGGATGATCTTATTCGCATCGTGCAGGACATCAGCCATCTTCACCGGAATATCCTTATCAACACCAACCATAATAATAATGAGATCGAAATCGCGCTCATTGACCAGTGTCAGTGCATCCGCCTCTGAATTGACGCTCGTAAAACGCGGATACGTATAGAGATTGAGTTGAAGAAACTCGCCAAAAATCTTGTCGGTAAACTGCCCTTCGCGAACAATGGAATAGCTATCATACAAGGTTGCCACCAGCAGCACTTCCTTAACCTTGGTTGGCATTAGCTCTTCAAAAATATCGCGGTCGCTCTTTTTGCGCTTGTAGATTGATGAAAGGGAGATATCATCTAAATTTTGCATGTGAAAGAATTTTCCATGAAATTATGAAAAATCCGCTTGACCCAACAAAAAAAGGAAGCCGAAGCCTCCTTTTTAAAAACATATTGTCGTATGATTTCTATTCCAGAATAGGACATTTCTTTTTAAAGAAAGGTACCGGATCGCTACTTCCTGGTTCATCTACTTCCCAGGTATTACCTGATTTCAACAACTCGTCAACACTGTTTATTTTGCGTGTTGCTGAAACTTCGGCTACTTGCTTTTCCAGTTCCTGATCGTAAACAGGAGCATCAACTGCACGAATAACTCCCATGGCAATTGGGAAATCGGGCATACTCATATTGATCAGTTGCATGTGCAAGTACGGATCTACTTCTTTAGCATCATGAACAAGGATGTCGTCCTCAGTCACACCATTTTCGCCAATAACAGCTACCTTCAGCCGGCCTTTTTCAACAATCAAACCTTTTTCGTTATCGTGCCCAAAACGCATTGGTTTGCCATGCTCCAAAAATAATTGACGCTCGGCACGATGTTTTGGATCAGCAATCTGTGCATGAATCCCGTCGTTGAAGATGACACAATTTTGCAAAACCTCGACAATGGAAGTTCCCTGATGTTTTGCAGCTTCTGCAAAAACAAGCTGGTTGTGTTTTACATTTGAATCAACCGCACGGGCAAAGAACGTTCCGCGTGCACCCAACACCAATTGTCCGGGAACAAATGAATCTTCGATGGTTCCGTTTGGTGAAGTTTTCGTTACAAATCCACGATCAGTTGTTGGTGAATACTGCCCTTTCGTCAATCCGTAAATCTTATTATTGAAAAGAATTACATTCAAGTCGATGTTACGACGTACGGTGTGGATAAAGTGGTTTCCACCAATGGCCAATGAATCACCATCGCCGGTAATCACCCAAACGCTCAACTCAGGATTCGCACTTTTCACACCCGAAGCAATGGCTGCCGCGCGACCGTGAATGGAGTGAAATCCATAAGTACTCATATAATACGGAAAACGAGACGAACAGCCAATACCGGAAATTACGGCAAACTTTTCATGAGGAACGTTCATGTCGGCCATGGTACGCTGAACGGCATTCATAATCGCGTAGTCACCACAACCGGGACACCAGCGAACTTCGTTTTCGCTCTTAAAATCTTTCAATGTATATTGTAAATCTATATTGCTCATGTCTTATTCCTCCAGTAATTTTTCAAAGTTTTCCTTCAACTCGGTTACCGTAAATGGTAATCCTTTCAACTTATTGACCTGGTGATATTCATACTCAGGTAATTTATCGCGTAGGAATGAAACAAATTGTCCGAGGTTCAATTCACAAACGATAATCTTTTTAAACTTGCTAAACACCTCTTTGGTATTTGCAGGAAGTGGTTTGATAAAGTTGAAATGAGCCAGGCTCACTTTTTTACCATCCTGACGCATTTCACGCACTGCGCTAATCATGTGTCCGTAAGTACCACCCCATGCAACAACCAATAATTCGCCTTCTTCGTCGCCACACACTTCCAATTCAGGAATCATATCTGCAACTTTCTGAACTTTCGCTTCACGGATTTCGGTATTCTTGTGGTGGTTTTCCGGATCGTGACTTACGGCACCTTCAACATTCTTCTCCAATCCACCAATACGGTGCTGGAATCCGTCCATTCCCGGGAATGCCCATTCGCGCGCCAAAATGTCTTCATCACGTTTATACGGTTTAAACTCTTTGCTGTCTTTTGCAATACGAGGTGTAATTTCGGGTAGCTCCGACATGCTTGGAACACGCCATGGTTCGCTACCATTTCCAAGGAAACCATCGGTTAACAAGATGACTGGCACCATGCGCTCCAACGCAATTTTACACGATAGGTAGGCGTAGTAAAAGCAGTCGGACGGTGTGCTGGCAGCCAGGACAACAACCGGGCTTTCGCCATTCCGTCCGTAAAGCGCCTGCAATAAATCAGACTGTTCCGTTTTTGTTGGCAAACCTGTCGATGGACCTCCACGCTGAACATTTACAATGACCACCGGAAGCTCGGCCATTACTGCCAAACCAATCGCTTCGGATTTCAACGCCAACCCCGGGCCTGAAGTACTGGTAACCGCTAATTTACCGGCAAAGGCAGCACCAAGGGTGGTACATATACCGGCAATTTCATCTTCGGCCTGAAATGTTTTCACACCCAAATCGCGGCGAGCAGCTAAAGCCACCAACACGTCGGTTGCCGGGGTAATTGGGTAAGAACCTAAAAACAGGTCTAAACCTGATTTTTCAGCAGCGGCCAACATCCCCCAAGCGGTAGCAATGTTTCCATTGATGTTTCGGTAAGTACCTTTTTCAATTTCGGCAGCGTGCACCAAATACTGAGGTGTCATGTGCTGCATATTCATTCCGTAGTTGAAACCATCGTGTAAAATCTTCAGGTTCGATTCAACCACGGTAGGTTTTTTGGCAAATTTTGTCTTGATGAATGATTCGATATAATCCATCGGACGTCCAAACATCCAGCAAATCAACCCCAACGCAAACATGTTTTTGCTTCGCAGAACTGATTTATTGTCCATTCCAAAATCCTTCAGGCTCTCACGCGTCAGGCTGGTAATTGGAACTGCAATTTTGATGTAATCATCCAACTGCAATTCTCCAAATGGATCGTCGGTTGCAAAATTGGCTTTATCTAAATTTTTCTGAGTAAAAGAATCAGCATCGTAAATGATTGTTCCACCAGGTTTCATAAACCGCGCATTGGCTTTCACTGCTGCCGGGTTCATGGCAATCAACACATGGGCTTCATCTCCCGGGGTGTTTACTTCTTTATGACCAAACTGAACCTGAAAACCTGATACGCCACCAACAGTCCCTTGTGGCGCCCTGATTTCGGATGGGTAATCCGGAAAGGTCGAAATA
>NZ_JBSQYS010000023.1:0-72421 GCF_055140945.1 Sunxiuqinia sp. | reverse complement strand
TTTAGCTTTTAATGAGTAAGTCATCGGTATTTTATTTTCTAATCCTTTAATTTTAAATTTCCGGTCATCAATCTTCACGGTGTTCTCAAAACAATCATAAGGTGAATAGTTGTATTCTTTGAAATCTGTAATTTGTAATCCTGTTTTTATAACTGAATTGATGACCGTACTCAATCCGTGGTTCCAGCTAACTGATTGGTCTTTAATTTTGGCGTTTTTGTCGGTATAGGTTCCTTCTAATTCTTCGATTATTGGGTCGGAATCCATATAGTCAAACTCAATTTTTTTAAAGTCATAGCTAAACATCCACACAATCGGATGAAACTCAACCAGGATAAATTCTCCCTTCGGTTTCAAGAAGTAGTCTATAATTTTTGCCCACTCTTTCATATCCGGCAACCAACCAATCACTCCATAAGAGGTATATACAAGATCAAATTTTTCATTCAGAACCTCCGGAAGTTTGTAAACGTCAGATTGAATGAATTTTGCATTCGTCCCTACTTGCTCATTAAGTTTTCGAGCCTTTTCAATGGCTTTTTCCGAGAAATCAACTCCTGTCACGAACGCCCCGTGTCTTGAAAGAGAAATTGTGTCTTGTCCGAAGTGACATTGTAAATGTAGAATCTTTTTGCCTTTAATATTCCCAAGTAGTTCAAGTTCAATCTGATTTAACGAGTCTTTTCCTTTGATAAAAGAATCCACATCATAAAATTCAGAATCGTAATGAATTTCTGTTTTATGATTCCAAAGTCGTTTATTGATGTCAATATAATTTAAGTCCATTTAATTGTTGATTTTGTGTTTGTTAGCAATTGCCAAAACTTTAAAATTAAACTATATTATTTAAATCTTGGCGTCCAATGGTCGCTATAATCTCTAACGTTCCATTCTCAATTTTGTAATAGATACTATCTGATCCACAAGCGCATCGTCTGTATCCGGGTTTAATATAATCAATGTTCTCAAAGGCGTATGGTTGTTGCGAGATCATGTCAAAATACTGGAAAAAAGCATCAAAATATTTATCAGCTTGCAGCATTCCAAACTGTTTAACTCCAAATTGATAAATCCTTATCAAATCATCTTTTGCTGCATGACTCAATTTATAATCAGCCATTCATCATATTCTTAGCTTGTTGTCGGATATCTTCTTTCGAGTCTTCCGTGAAACCACTTTTTTCAGCACGGTCTAATTTAGCTTTAATCCAATCAATTTGGGCATGCGCTTTTCTTGCCTGTCTAATCAAGTCGTTAACAAGCTCACTTTTACTGGAATACTCTTCGCTATCAACTTGAGCTTTTAACCAAGCATCATTAGGATTTGTGAATGAAATACTTTGTCTTGCCATAATAATCATCTTTTGTGGTGTAAACATGCACCATAAGTGAATCAAAAACAACTTGGGGAGTCTTATTGTGTTGTGTTATTTTTTGTTCGTAATAACTAGATATCCCCGGACTGCCCTTTGTTTGAGCGAAGCCGTAACAAGGGGCTCGCTGTACTGAGTTGGTAACTCACTTCACGAGGTTGTTTGAACAGGCATAAATCTGTTCTATCCAGCTCCGGATTGTAGTTTTTCAACCCTGTTAATCAGTTATAATTAACAGGGCAAGCCGGGGTTAAAAGCTAGGCACTAGGTGGCGTTAAAGGCCCTATTTATTAACGCCTGGTTTTTATTTTATTAAAGTAATCCATATTTTATAGCTTCTTTTCTATTTTCTTTAATAAAATCTGGTTCAACATAGAAGTCATTTGTTTTTTCTAAAACATCTCGTCTATATTTTACCGGATTACCAATAAACTTATTGATATTTTTTAGGTCAATAATTATATTATTTGTTTGGTTTTTCCCGGCAAAGCAATGGATTATTAGCTTGTCATTTTTAACTGTTATATCATTTATTGACGGAGTTGAATATGACCAAAAAATTAGTCTATCCTTTCCAAATATCCATTTCCTTTTATATTCAATTTTATAAAGATATGAGGTGGTCATGCCGCCATTAATGGTAGAAAATGTAATTGTATTCCCATTCCAGTCAATTGTTTTTACTTTTTCAGGTTTTATGCAAGAAGAGAAGGAAATTAAAAGAATAAGAATTATAAGGTTTTTTAGTCTCGTCATGTGGTCAAGTTTTTTTAGTCATTACGAATTGACTTTGATTCTAAATCGTGTTGCTGAAATCCGTGCTGCAAATCTTTTATGTAGCGGTTTATTATTGATAAAAGCTTTGTCTTGTTTGCAGAAAACTGAGAATTGAATTTTTCTTCTCAGCCTGCCCCTTGTTTGAGAGAAGCCGTAACAAGGGGCTCGCTGTACTGAGTTTATAACTCATTTCACTAGCTTGTTTGAACAGGCACAAATCTGTTCTATCCGGCTCCGGATGTAGTTTTTCAACCCTGTTAATCAGTTATAATTAACAGGGCAAGCCGGGGCTCAAAGCTGGGCACTACGTGCCGCTTAAAGCCCTGTTTATTGGACGGTCGTATTTTATTTCTTTTTTGGAGGTGGTTTCGGTGGATTTTGCATTGTTGGAACACTTCCTTTTACTTTTCCCATTTTCCCCCCAGGATTGTTCTTTGGAACTGCCTTTGGTGTTGATGTTACTTTCCTAGTCATGATTATTCATTTTATGAATGATAAGTATTAAAATAATGTCTTGTTTCTATGTCTGCTTTAATCTTTAGTTTCTTCCATTTTTTTATTCCTAATTTATCATCTAAAGATTCTATCGATTGATGCTCATTTGAGCGATAGCTGTAAAATATTTTTGAAGCATCTTTTTCCGTGACTTCAGTTGAATCAAAGTCAACCCAAAGTTTTTCTAATTTATTGAAGTATGTTAAATAAAGCTCCCTCAATTTTGAAATATCTGCAACTTCTTTATCACTTCTTATAATTTGATTCTCAATAAGGCTCAGAATTTGAACAAATGCAATAAAAATTAAGGCTATCCATGCAATTGGTTGCCACAATTTCCAGCCAAGAATTCCACTTCCAGAAAATACCAAAGTCGCAATCTTAAAATACTTCTTCAATTGATATTGCAATGATATATATAAGGCTAAATACTTTTCGCCAAATTTTATTTGCACCATCTCAAACCAAATCTTTTCTCTCATATTTTCTATATTACTGAGAAGCCAAGAACTAATATCCCAATCACGAAAAACATTATTTGGATTTTGTGCGTTTTCCATGAAATAGCTCCAAGTATTTTCGAATTTCTTCTTAGTTTTTCAAATTGACTAGGAACAGTTCCATTGTCAAAGTGAGTTTCGTTTACAAATTCAATATTACCAAACAAATTCTTTCTAAATGCTTTAAAATAATTATCCTTCGATATATCAATGATTTTGCTGTTAATAAGTCCATCTTTAGTTTTCTTGCTTTTTAGAAATCTTTTTCGAGTTAATGCAAGATGTCTTGTTAATCTAAAGTCATAAATCCTACTTAATATTGAAATGAATCCAAATAAAACAGAAATGAATATTATGACCAAAGAAGAATAGTAAAATATAAGTGAATAATTTATATCTCCGCCCTTTATATATTCAAATTCTGGAAATTTATTCCGATTTGTAACCAAGTAACCAAGAAGTGCAATTTCAACAGTAGTGAATAAATTTATCGAATATCCCAATTGAGTAATAGCCTTATCAGTCCAGAAGTTATTTCTAGCTGTATATTCATCCAATTTATATTTTAATTCTACTTTCTCCATTAGGTTAAGTGTTTTTGAGCAGGGATTTTAGTATGCCGCCCGACGGTCATTTGTAAGTTGTCGTTCCTGATTTCGGAGCTCGTTCCTGTCCCGCAGGACGGAACGATGTTGCGAGAATCCAGAGAACGACACACCGCGAACCCCCGCAGTGCAATTTGCAATTTACTATGTAAAGTAATTTCAGATTCTGTTGAATTGATTTTCATCAAAATTTCGATTCATATATTTAAAAGTTTTGGGTTGAATTCTTGGTTTCACCCCTAATAACTTTTCTGCTTGAACTTTTTCAGAAAAGACTATTACACTTTCTTTGCTTGGAAATAAGTCAATATGCCTAATAATATTCCAAAGCAAATTAAATACGAGGTCATCGGTAAACAAAACATCACTAACTGAGATATTTTTCGAATTGCCATCGTGGACAAATTGACATCTCTTTGTATAAATGGATTGAATTTTTTCCTCGAATTTTTTTTCTTTCCAATATCCTACCCAGCCAATAAACGCCTCTGCTCTTTTAGGGAGACTTTCTAAAAATTTATCTCCTTGCTCTGTTAAAAGCATTTCAACGATAATCATATTCCATAAAAAGCTATATTCTAAGTCTCTTGATTGCATACTTTTCCCAGACATTCCTGCTGCCCGAATAATTGTTTCTTTCCATTTTTTTTGCATCTTATTATTTGTGGAAATGAGTTTTAATAAGTCAAAAAAGTAGAATTTTTTATGAAATTCTTTCCAGTGTTTATCAAGCCTAAATGGAAGTACTTTGGATTCTACAAATCTGTTTAGATGAGCTTCGAATTTGTTCTTATTTATAAAAAAACGATTTCCAGTGCCTCTTGTTTTAATAATCCCGAATTGAGAATTATTATCTCTATTGCAGTATCCCAACTGAGAAGATGAAATAATGGCTACAGCATTTTCAATTAACTCACGACACTCAAGTTCTTTTTGTTCAGGAACCCCACGAAATTGAATAATCGCATATGTTTTAGATTCTTTAAAGAAACTAACGCCTGGAATTTTTTTGTCAATTTTAGATAATACAATAGGAAGACCAATCCTTTTCCGAATTCGCTGCAACTTTTTAATATCAACAAAGATTACTCGTCCAACTGTCAATTCTCCATTTACATCTTTTGAAATTTCAAGATGATATACAGGCGAAATGTACAGCCAATCACTATTTTTTTGCAGTGTACCCATCTGTTATTTTATACAACTAGTGTGCAACAACTATGCTTGTTATTTTTCTAACATTAATTTTCGAGCTGATGTTATTCCCTCCGATTTGGAGCGATAACCACAGCTATTCGGCACTCGATCAATCCCAAATTTACAAAAAATAGATCCAGTGGCGATTACTTGTTGAAAACTTACGATAAATAATGATGAGCATTTGTGCGAAGCGATGCGGGCAATAAGTGGACTTGCTCATTGTATAGCCGATCTTGAAGCAGCAACACTTGGCATTCTTAAATAGCAGCTAGTTCTTTATTTGTTAAATGACTGGTTCGATTAAAAACTTTTTAAGGCGCATTGCAGGATTTGTTTATCTTTGCCCCATCCAAAAAACAGATTCATGCAAGAGAAAATTTTAATCCTCGATTTTGGTTCGCAGTACACCCAATTAATCGGTCGGAGAGTGCGCGAGCTCAACATCTATTGTGAGATTTATCCTTACAACAAATACCCTGAAATTGATGAAAGTGTGAAAGGTGTGATCCTGAGCGGAAGCCCTTTTTCGGTGCGCGATGACAAAGGACCGAAACCTGATCTTTCGAAAATAAAAGGGAAAGTGCCTTTGTTGGGCGTTTGTTACGGCGCGCAGTATATGGTGCATTATTTTGGTGGCGAAGTACAGCCTTCCAACTCACGCGAGTACGGCCGTGCCAACCTGGGGTTTATCGATTCGGAAAATGATCTGTTTAAAGAGGTGACTTTGGGAAGCCAGGTTTGGATGTCGCATGGCGATACCATTGAATATTTACCCGAATCGTATAAAATTATTGCATCGACAGGCGATGTGAAGAAAGCCGCTTATAAAATTGACGGCGAAACAACTTATGGTATTCAGTTTCACCCCGAAGTGTACCACACTACAGAAGGAAAACAAATGCTGCAAAATTTTGCGGTCGACATTTGTGGATGCAAGCAGGACTGGACTCCCGATTCGTTTATAGAAACGACGGTTGCCCTGTTGAAAGAGAAGCTGGGGAACGACAAAGTGGTTTTAGGATTATCGGGAGGAGTCGATTCAACCGTTGCCGGGGTGTTGCTACATCAGGCAATTGGTAAAAACCTGACCTGTATTTTTGTGGATAACGGTTTGTTGCGCAAAGATGAATTTGAATCGGTTTTGGATTCGTACAAAGATATGGGGCTGAACGTGATTGGTGTTGATGCCAAGCAAAAATTCTGGGACGACCTGAAGGGAATTACTGATCCGGAAGGAAAACGCAAAGTGATTGGTCGCGACTTTATTGAAGTATTCGATGTTGAAGCACACAAAATAAAAAATGTGAAGTGGCTGGCACAAGGCACGATTTATCCTGATGTGATCGAATCGGTGTCGGTGAATGGCCCTTCGGCTACTATCAAATCGCACCACAACGTAGGTGGCTTGCCCGAGAAAATGCACCTGAAAGTGGTTGAGCCCCTGAACTTACTTTTTAAAGACGAAGTTCGCCGCGTTGGAAAAGCATTGGGCATCCGGAAAGAGTTGTTGGGACGTCATCCGTTTCCCGGTCCGGGACTGGGAATTCGCATTTTAAGTGATGTGACTCCTGAAAAAGTTCGCATGCTACAGGAAGCCGATGCTATTTTTATTAACGGTTTGCGCGAGTGGAATTTGTACGACGATGTTTGGCAGGCCGGCGTAATGCTGTTGCCGGTTCAGTCGGTTGGTGTAATGGGCGATGAGCGCACTTACGAAAATGTGGTGGCGCTTCGTGCAGTCATGTCTACCGATGGAATGACTGCCGATTGGGTACATTTGCCATACGACTTTTTGGCCAAGACATCGAACGATATCATTAACAAAGTTCGCGGAATTAACCGGGTTGTTTACGATATCAGTTCGAAACCACCGGCAACGATTGAGTGGGAATAAAACCATGCTAATGATATAGATTAAAGCAGGCTTCGGTCTGCTTTTTTTTTGAAAAGTAGTTTAGAGTTTCAAATTTCAGGTTTCGGGTGGTTGGTGTATCTCTTGTCAGTTGTCCACCCGGGCTATTATTATTGAACCTTTTCGGGGTAAATCAAGAGTACATTTTCTCTGTAATTTGAAACGATCCAGGGATCAATTCAAATTCATGGGGATTCATCCTTAAATCATTCAAAAAAACCTTATTTTCTGGTTCTACCTTAGTAGCTCAGTGTGAATTATTCACCCCCAACCTTATTACCTTATTTTTTTAGTGTATCCTGATAATGTTTCAGAAATTGTTCATATTCTTCTGAGAAGCTTTTTATCCTGTGATGTTCCGGTTGGTTCAATATGTATTTACAAACCCTGTCAATAGCTGATTTCGAAACAGAAAATGCGGATGCTGATTGCTGCCATCCAAAAGGACCTGCCCCTAATTTGTTGTCATTGATAAATTTTTCTGAGCTATCTGCAATCATAGTTGCCATATCCACTTCGGAGACAGAAGGGGAGCGTGATACCAGAAAATGAATATGTTCCGGGTTTGCATAAATCGCATAAAGTTTGGAATCATTCCTGTTCACAATTCCTGTTATATATTTTTCAATTCGTATGCGATTTTTTTCAGGAATAATCCGGTTTCGTCCGAAAGTAGTAAGAATAAAATGTGTGTATAAATTGTTGTATTCAATCTTCATCAATATAAGGTAAATAAGGTTGTTGTATTTCGGTTATCTGTTGGCTACTAAGGTTTAAGGATTAAAAATAAGGTTTCTTTATGTAAAAAGGAAGGGTCTCAAAAGATGATTTGATTTGTTTGTCAAATTTTTCATCCCCCGGAAAGATGAATTGATTCCGATCCAGCCATCCGTCTTCTTTTCCTTGAGAACTCTTTTCAAACTTTAACACTTATTAATTCGAAGGTTTTGTTACACGGGTGATAATCTTCTATCTTTATCGGTTCAAAATTTCTACAGCAATAAAATAAAGGCAACAACGACTGGTTTATTGGATATAAACAATAGCAGAACTTGATCGTTTCGAAAAAGGAGAAAACAGCATGAAAACAATAAAAATGATTAGAATCAGAAAAACAATCGCATTGGGAATCATACTGGCTTTAGGCCTGATTTCCGTAAATCATACCGCGCAGGCACAAGATGTTCAAACCAACATGATGAAGTTTGGACGACTGTTGCAACTTGTACAAAGTTATTATGTCGACACAACCAATATTGATGAGTTAACAGAAAAAGCGGTGGTTGAGGTCTTGAAGCAGCTGGATCCCCACTCGGTATATATTTCAAAGGAAGAAGTTGAAAAAATGAACGAGCCTTTAAAAGGAAGTTTTGAAGGAGTGGGAATTTCATTTAATATATTTAAAGATACCTTATTGGTTGTGTCAACCATTCCCGGTGGTCCGTCAGAAAAAGTCGGGCTTCAGGCTGGCGATCGTATTGTCGATATCGATGGCAAAAATGTAGCTGGTATTGGCTTGGAAAACAGCGATGTGTTTGATCTGCTTCGCGGCGATAAAGGCACGAAGGTAAATCTAAAAGTCCTTCGACACCGAGATGAAGAGTTGTTGGATTTCAGGATTATTCGGGATAAAATACCGATTCATAGTCTGGATGCTTCGTACATGATAAATGATGAAACGGGATATATTAAGTTGAATCGTTTTTCAGCAACCACAACCGAAGAATTTTCCACCGCGATTAAAGAGCTGGAGCAGCAGCCAAAATTCAAAAATATGGTGCTTGATCTCCGAGGAAATGGTGGCGGCTACCTAAAAGCAGCTATTGAGTTGGCCGACCAGTTTTTGGGCGCCTTTAAAATGGTGGTTTATACGGAAGGTACCAATAACAAACGAAAAGAATATAAAGCATCGGCGCTGGGCGAGTTCGAGCAAGGCAAACTCGTCGTGTTGATTGACGAAGGATCGGCTTCGGCCAGTGAGATTGTGTCGGGCGCTATTCAGGATTGGGATCGTGGAGTGGTAATTGGTCGCCGTTCGTTCGGTAAAGGTTTGGTACAACAACCTTTCTTTTTAAATGACGGGTCAATGGTTCGCTTAACCACAGCCCATTACTACACGCCAAGCGGACGATGTATTCAGAAACCCTATGATGAAGGGGTAGAGGCTTACCGAAAAGACTATAAAAAGCGGTTTGAGACCGGTGAGTTTTTCTCAGCCGACAGTATTCATTTTGATGATGATCAGATTTATGAAACCTTGAATAATAATCGGACTGTTTATGGTGGCGGGGGCATTATGCCCGATATTTTCGTTCCCATGGATACGTCGGTTTACTATGGCTACTTCAACCAAATGGCGCGTAAAAATATTGTATACAGTACGGTTTTAGATTACATGGACAAAAATCGTGAAGAGTTTACCCGAGAGTACACTTCGTTTGATGTTTATATGAAGAATTTTGAGATTGACGAAGACCTGGTGGATCAAATGATTGCCAAGGCTGATGAAGAAGGAATTGAAAAGAAAGAAGGCAGTGTTGAATTTGCCCGCCCGCTAATTCGTCAGCACATTAAAGCTTTGATTGCCCGCGATTTATTTGGCGTGAGCGAGTACTATCAGATTATGAATTCCGATAGCGATGTGATCAAGGAAGCCATCAACGTTTTAGGGAATAATTCAGAGTACAATAATCTGTTGGTAGAGAAATAAGCGGATGGCCGATACTGTTTTTGCTTGGTTGATAGCACACTATGTAGAAGTACTAGGAAGTGTGCTTGGTCTGGTTTATATTTTCCTATCCATTAAACAACACATTTTTACCTGGCCTGTCGGGTTAATCACCTCCGCGTTGTATGTGTATGTTTTTCTGGTATCAAAGTTTTATGCCGATATGCTCCTGCAGGTGTATTATGTGGGGGTCAGCATTTATGGCTGGTATCATTGGTTAAAAGGAAATTCGAATTCAACCGGGCAGCTCAAGGTTATGCGCACTCCCAAAAAACTATACCTGCCATTAATTTTAGTGACTACGGCTTTGTTTGCAATCTTTCTTTTTGGGTTGAAGTATTACACGGACTCACCTGTTCCTTTTGGCGATTCGCTGACAACGGCAATGAGTATTGTGGCTACCTGGATGCTCGCACGTAAATATATTGAACACTGGCTGATTTGGATTTTTGTTGACGCTTTTTCAGCTGTTTTATACGGCTTTAAAGACTTGTGGCCAACGGTTATTTTGTTTGTTGTCTATACGGTGATGGCTGCCATGGGATATCGGAGTTGGAAAAACGATTTAATAAAACAACATGGCTGAACAAATACGCGTGGTGTTGACGGGGCCTGAATCAACAGCGAAAAGTACATTAGCTAAAGAATTGGCCGCTTATTTCAATGGTACGTTTTATCCTGAATATGCACGCGAATATTTCCGCGAACATTCAACCGAATATTCTTATGAAGATTTAGAATTAATCACCCGAAAGCAACTAGAGCAGTACCAGCATTCTAAAAGAGGTAAAACTGAAATTGTATTCTTTGATACCTGGTTGATTATTACTAAAATTTGGTTTCAGTGGGTTTTTAAAAAGGAACCGCATTGGCTTGAGGATGAAATCTCGAATTTACCGATTGATTTGTACCTGCTGTGTTTGCCTGATATTCCTTGGGAAGCTGATCCATTGCGGGAGCATGGAGGTGAAGATCGTGTAAAGTTATTTCATCATTATAAACAGGAACTGGTTAAACGTAAGCTCCGATATGTTGAAATTGGAGGAATCGGAGAGAAGCGAATTCAAAATGCTATTCGCGCTGTTCTCAATTTTATCGAAGCCTGATTTATATCCTTACTTCCCTTGTTTTTCAGCCAGAAAAGAAAGACTTTTGTGGTGAAGAGGATATTGTTAAAATCGTTCATCTATTACCATCTTGGATTGAAAATGTAAGCCATAGGATATATTTATAACACACAAAAATGTATTAGGGATGAAAATTGCAAAAGATATCACTCAACTGATTGCCAATACGCCAATGGTTGAGTTAAATAAGCTTACCAAAGACTGTCATGCTAGAGTTTTTGCTAAACTGGAATCCCAGAATCCGGGAGGATCAGTAAAAGATCGCTTAGCACTGGCAATGATTGAGCAAGCTGAAAAAGATGGAAAGATTACAGAATCGACTACCATTATTGAACCAACGAGTGGCAATACAGGAATAGGCCTGGCTATGGTTTGTGCTGTAAAAGGGTATAAATTGAAAATTGTGATGCCCGAAAGTGTTTCGCTGGAACGCAGGCTGGTCTTGAAAGCATACGGAGCAGAGTTGATTCTGACGTCAGCGAAGGGTGGTATGCGCGAAGCAATTGAAACAACTGAGCAGCTGGGCCGGGAAACTGAAGACGCATTCATCCCCATGCAATTTGCAAATCCGGCCAATGTAGAGATGCACCGGCGGACAACAGCACTCGAGATTTGGAATGATACCGATGGCGAAGTGGATGTTTTTGTTGCCGGAGCAGGTACGGGAGGTACAATTACGGGTGTCTCCGAAATATTGAAAGAGAAGAAGTCATCCGTTCATTGTGTGGTTGTTGAACCTAGTAATTCAGCTGTTTTGTCTGGTAAATCTCCGGGATCACATAAAATTCAAGGAATTGGAGCCGGATTTATACCTAAAGTATTAAATACGGAGATTTATGATGAAATCTTTACCGTTTCAGACGAAGTTGCTTTTGATACGGCGCGCGTCTTAGCTGAGCAAGAAGGTATATTTAGTGGAATTTCATCAGGAGCCAACGTGTATGCAGCACTTGAAATTGCTAAAAGAAAAGAAAACAAAGGGAAAAACGTTGTTGTTATTATTTGCGATACAGGAGAAAGATATTTAAGTACTACACTTTTTAATCCAGAAAAAAATGCAATCTGATTTAAATATACTAGAGAGGATTAACAAAACTGTTGATCAGTTATCTGAACCACAAAGTTACGACCAGGTATGCCACGAACATCGTTTGGGTGAACCCCTCCCTTCAACTGAAAAGTTGGCAAAGATTGTCAACATGCTTCGGGAAATTCTTTTCCCGGGCTATTTCGGAAATACAAGTTTGCGCCCCAATACCATTAAACATTACATGGGCGTATATGTCGACGAGCTTTTCGAGCTGCTTTCGGAGCAAATTCTGGCAGGCTTGTGCTTTACTTGTGAAAACCCGGAAGAGGTAGATTTCCAGGAACGCAGTCGGTATGCTCAGAGTGTTGCAAGTGACTTTATTTCGTCCTTGCCTGAAATTCGCAGAAAGCTCGTTGGCGACGTTGAAACCGCTTTTGTTGGTGACCCCGCTGCGAAAAACCCAAGTGAAGTCATTTTCTGCTATCCCGCTATTCGTGCGATTTCCAATTATCGGATTGCTAATCAGTTGTTAAAATTAGATGTGCCTTTGATTCCACGTATTATTGCAGAAATGGCGCATTCTGAAACCGGAATTGATATTCATCCAAAAGCTGAAATCGGCGAAGGATTTACAATTGATCATGGAACAGGGGTCGTTATTGGCTCAACTTGTATCATCGGAAACAATGTTAAACTCTATCAGGGAGTTACGCTTGGTGCCAAAAGCTTTTCATTGGATGAAAATGGTAATCCGATTAAAGGGGTTCCTCGTCATCCAATTGTTGAAGACAATGTAATTATCTACGCTCAAGCGACTATTCTGGGGCGAATTACTGTTGGCAAAAATTCAATTATTGGAGGTAACGTATGGGTAACCAATAATGTAGCACCAAATTCTAAAATTGTTCAGTTTAAAGCCCGGGAAACCGCGTTCAGCGATGGAGCTGGCATCTAATATCAAAATATGACAAATAAATTGCGTTTTGTTGCTACTACTTATGCCGGATTGGAGCAAGTTTTAGCAGAAGAACTTATTGGCTTGGGAGCCGATGATGTTGAAGAAGGTAGGCGTTCCGTTTATTTTAGCGGAGACATGGCCTTGTTGTATAAGGCCAATTACTCCTTACGGACGGCTTTAAAAGTTTTAATGCCATTGCGTTCTTTTCGCTTGAAGCGTGTTGATGATCTTTACCATCAGGTGTCAAAAATAAAATGGGAAGAATATTTTGATGTGAATCAAACCTTTGCTATACAGAGCAAAGTGTTTAGCGATTTATTCAGTAACTCGATGTTTGCTTCACTGAAGGCAAAGGATGCCATTGTTGATCGGTTTAGAAGAATTGATGGAAAACGGCCTTCAATCAGCGTTAATAATCCTGAAATCTTAATCAATCTCCATATTTCAAATAGTAATAATTGCACAATCTCACTGGATAGTAGTGGTGACTCCCTGCATAAGCGTGGCTACCGTACTGGAAGTCATGAAGCTCCAATTAGTGAGGTGCTTGCTGCCGGTATGATTAAATTATCTGGCTGGAGTGGGGAAGAGCCGTTGAGAGATCCGATGTGTGGATCGGGCACGATTGTTATCGAAGCAGCCATGATGGCTAAAAATGTTTTGCCGGGAGAAAGTCGTCAAAATTATAGTTTTCAGAAATGGAAAGGTTATGATCCTGAACTATTTAAAATGATGAAGTCCCAAAATGAACATTCTCAAGTTGGATATACAATTTTTGGATCTGATATTTCCAGAGAAAACATCGATTTGGCATATAAAAATGCCGAAAAGGCGAATGTTTTAGATGTTGTTCAGCTTGAAATTGCTGATTTTCGTCGACTGGAAAAGAATGAATCATCTTTTCTTTTGTTTAATCCCCCTTATGGTGAGCGAATTAAATCTGGTGATCAGGCTTTTTACTCGATGGTTGGTGAACGTTTAAAACATCACTTCCCAAATACAACTGCCTGGTTAATTAGTACGAACGAATGTTTAAAATCGATTGGATTAAAACCCGAGGTTAAAATTCCGCTTTACAACGGTTCGCTATCATGTAGCTTCAGAGAATATAAACTATATAAAGGGTCTAAAAAATCTTCTGATTAATTTGTAGTTTTATTATCTTAATTAATTTACGCTTTGTTTTTTGCCTGTTCGAACCTTGATTACAAGAACGCTGCTCTAAGAACGTTTGAAAATGATAAAAAGACACAGAGACTAATAATGCCTGATTCTATTGGGCTTTTAAAACAAATAGGTGTACGGATTAATTTTTGATAACTTTAGTAATGATTAGTCAAGGTCTTCTACGATAAAATCATAATCACGAGATACTCCACCTTTAACTTCGTTTAATTCTTCTTTTGTTAAAGTTTCGAATGAATCAAAAATGTTGTTTTCGTTGTTAGCAAATAAAGTTTTCATTACTTTTAAATTTTAATGGTTAATACTTTTAATTCCTTAATTATCCTTTGTTCGCTTCTTTATTCCAATTAAGGGAAAAAGGTAACCCCTCCAGAGTGAGAAAAAAATGAAAGAAAAAAACGAATATGGGTCTAAGTGGTTGATAGGTAGATCAATGAGTGCGATTATTTTTTTTGTTCTTTTTCCTTTCTTTTATGTTTCTTCTGCGTTTTCTCAGGACTTAGAACAATTTCAAAGAGATAGCTTGCTTGTTAGTGAGTATAATCAAGAGGGTAGGCAAGCGTTACGATTCGGTGATTTTGAAAAAGCAGTAGTTTTTTATTCAAAAGCTATAAATTTAATTGATCAAATTTATAGGGAAGAAACTCTTCAAGCTTTCCTGCCTCTTATAAATCTGGGTGTTGCATGCAAGAATCTAGGAGAGTATGATAAGTCTATTGATATATATGTTGAAGCTGAAAGTTTAATTAAGTCATTGTATGGCGATAAGTATCCGCGATTGGGGTTTGTTTATGGAAATATAGGAACAGTCTATAAATTAAAGGGAGATTATGTGAAGAATTTGGAATACCAACAAGCTGCATTAAGAGCTTTTCAATTAGAAAATAGTAAATACCGTAATCAAATTGAAATTGCTCAATATACTATTTGCGAAGCTTTGTTTCTGTTGGGTGAATACAATCAGGCAATTGACAGAGCAATCCAGAATATAAGTCAATCTTCAAATGACTCTAAGTCTTTTTATTATAGTTTGTTAGCGCGCATTTACAATGAGCTTGAAAATATTGAGCTTACAAAGAAATACTATTTGAAAACATTCAATATTTTAGTTAAAATAGCTGGGGAAGACTCGTATGATTTGGGATTGGAATATACTGATTATACAGAGTTCTTATTGTCTGTTGATGAATATGATGAGGCTTTAAAATACGCTCAATTATCGGAAGGCATTGTAAAAAAGTATTTCGCAGAAAAGAGTCAGCAGTACAGTGATGTGATGCTGAATTATGCAGATTATTATTTCAACCGTAGTTCTTCTGCAAGCGTTGTTGCTGATTTTTATAGCAAGCGAAAGGAAGATTTAGCTGAGGCGCTAAAGTATTATCAAAAAGCTCTAGTTGCAGGATCAGAAGGATTTAACTCTCTTGTAGTCAGAGATAATCCAGAACTTGGACAGGAGGTGTCGGAAGTACAGGTTCTTAAGGCTTTAAAGAAAAAAGCGAATTGTTTGGAGACAATTGCTGATTTAAATATTTCTTCATCAAACAGACAGGGTGCGATTTCAAACTATAACCTGGCATTAAACACCATTGAGCGGGCTACTGAACTGATTCATCAAATTAGAACCGGCTACGTTTCAGAAGATAGTCAGTTTTTCTTGGCTGAAAATCAGGAGTCTACATTTGTTGACGCTGTCGGACTTAGTTATAAACTATTTCAACAAACAAATGATTTTAGTTATGCAGAAAGAGGGTTTGAATTTGCGGAAAAGAGCAAGTCGGCCAGCTTTTTAGCAGCTGTTAAAGACACCAAAGCCAAGGAGTTTGGTGGTATTCCAGATCGTTTGATAAATCGGGAGAATTATTTAAAAATGAATATCTCTAATTATAAGGAGATGTTATTTGAAGAAAAGCAAAATTCAGATCCCGATTCTGCGAGAATCGAATTGTTTAATTCCAAGATATTTCAGATGGGTGAGCAGTATGGGCAGTTAGTACAAGTGTTGGAAGATTCTTTTCCTAATTACTATTCGTTTAAATATCAGAATGATGTGGTTGGGGTTGTTGAGGTTCAGAAGAGAATTGACGAGAAAACAGCTCTTGTTGAGTACTTGATTGAAGAGCCAACCACAAGCTTACCTGAAGGGCAGGTTTTTAAATTTGTTGTTACTTCGGATGAGCTTCGTTTTACAAAAGAACTTGTAGATTCAAGCTTTGTGGAAAATATAGAATCTGTCTACCAGTTTTTAACGAGTTCAGCTTATTTATTTACTGGTTTAGAGGAGTTTAAAGGCTATGCTGTGTCGGCGTTCCAATTGTACGATGTGTTGTTGGATAATGAAAGTATGTTTCTGGATGGCAAAGATTTAGTGATTGTTCCTGACGATAAGCTTGCGTATATTCCTTTTGACGCTTTGCTTTCTGAATTTCCCGATACCACCAAAATGAACTTTAGGGTATTGCCATACCTGGTTAGGGATTATTCAATTAGTTACACTTATTCTGCAACCCTTTTGTACGATTATTTTGAGAATGATAAAACTGCAAAAAATGATTTGTTAGCATTTGCTCCAAGTTATGAAGGAGATAGCAGGGATTATACAGCCAACGCGGAGTATAGAGCAGGCTTGCTACCCTTACCTGCCGTAAAAAAAGAAGTAGAGTTCATTCATAAGTATGTGAATGGCGATGTTTTTGAAGATTCGCTGGCACAGGAAAGCCGATTTAAAGAAATGGCTTCTGATTATGATATCCTTCATTTAGCGATGCATACAATCGTTAATGACACACTGCCGATGTATTCAAAATTGGCCTTTTCGAAGCCATATTTGGACGAAAAGGAGGATGGATGGCTAAATACCAATGAAATTTACACAATGGATTTAAAGGCTCGTATGGCAGTTTTGAGTGCCTGCAATACCGGTAGCGGTAAATTGCAAAAGGGAGAAGGGGTAATGAGCCTTGCCCGTGGTTTCCTGTAT
This sequence comes from Sunxiuqinia sp., assembly GCF_055140945.1. Classification (NCBI taxonomy): domain Bacteria; kingdom Pseudomonadati; phylum Bacteroidota; class Bacteroidia; order Marinilabiliales; family Prolixibacteraceae; genus Sunxiuqinia; species Sunxiuqinia sp. The sequence goes on along the minus strand of NZ_JBSQYS010000023.1, from coordinate 55,551 downwards.
GCCGGGTGTCCGTCTATTGTGATGACTTTATGGGAAGTGGAGGACGAGTCCGGCGCTCACATCATGAAAGACTTTTACAAGTTTCTATCAAAAGGGAAAAGTAAGAATGAATCTTTACGTTCAGCCAAGTTAGCCCATATTGAAAATGCTGATCCACTAAAGGCTCATCCTCATTATTGGCTTGGTTATGTGGTTGTTGGGAATGCTGACCCTCTTTTTGGAAGTAAAGACTTCTATTTTATTTTAATCATTTTTGGCGTTATCGTATTCCTATTTATCGATCAAATTTACCGCAAAAGAAAAGCCCGGGATTAACCAATCCGGGCTTTGTATAACCATTATTTAAAAACTTTATTTGCGAAAGGAAAGGTATTCGTAATTACTCTTCATGAACGTTTTAGGATAATTAGGAATTTCATCAGGAATACCGAAAAAAAAATGAACTTTTGAACTAAGGATATTGAACTGAACTAAGGAACGATTGAACAAAGGATGTTAAGTATTAACGGTTCATTTTTTCTATTTGCTAACGTTGTATCTTTCTATATTTACGTATTTAATTTGTTATTCGATGTATTTTATTTTTCTCAGGACAGCACTTGCTTTCTCCTGATAGTAGCCTTGGCTTGCTGCTATTCTTTTAAATTGCTTATAAGCTTTTTCCCTGTTTTCTGTTTGCAGGTAGCACAATCCGATGTACCACTGAGCTTGTTCAATAAACAGGTTATCTCTGTCGAGTATTACTCTCTGGTATGATTCCAGAGCCATTTTAACTTGACCTGTTTCCTGATAGGCAATACCTGAATAAAAGTTACTTACCGGATTATTTTTGTCTATTTCCAGTACTTCACCAAATAAGTTGATTGCCCCCTGGTATTCTTGTTTGTTGAACTGGTGCAGTGCTTTGGTTAGCTTGCTGTCGATCAGCGCGTCACCCGAACGGAATATACCGGTTGTTTCGTAAGGCTGATAAAACTGGCTGTAAAGTTGGGCATCGCTCGAGTTCGAGTGCCTGTTTATCAGTCCTGTAATGCTTAATATTAATATCAGCGAGGCCGCAACAGATGCAATGGCAAGTCTTGATGTTGTTATTTTGGTTGTGAACGATCGTTTTTGTTTTTCTTCCTGGTTTACCTGATCAATGATGGTTCCAAGTTTAGCCCGAAGATCCATAACACCTTTTTCCTGAACCGCCCGATCAATTTCTTCGAATAATTCGAGTTCGGCCGCTAAATCCTGATTGCTTTCCAGTTCAGCTTCAAAAGAGGCCAATGCTTCTTCGTTCAACTCATTATTCAGGTATTGGTCTATTTCTTCAACTTTGTGGGCTGTTGAAGCCTCGGTTTGTTGTATGGATTGCAGGTTAGCCCTAAGGTCCATGATGTCGCTTTCAGAAACAGCCAGGTCAATATCGTTGTGTAACTCAAAATCATTTTTCAAATCATTGCTTAGCATCATTTCCTGTTCGAAATCAGCCAGTTGCTGTTCGCTGAGTTCGTTGTTGATGTATTGATCAATTTCCTGAGTTGTTCTTTGGTGTGCCGGTACACTCGCTGCAATTTGTTGCAGGTTTGCCCTTAAATCATGGATGTCTGTTTCGTTTAGTGCATTCTGCACATCTTCAAAGATAGCTTCATCCATTGGGGTGAGGGTAAACTCGTCATCAGAAGCGACATCCTGTGCTTGTTGTTCTTTATAAAAGTGGTGGATATTTTCTTTGGAAGCGATGTTGTGCTGAGCCAGATGAATTTTAGGCAGGCTCTGTCCCAGGCTAATTAAATCGTTGATACTGACCGGTTGATTAAATTCTTTGAAAGACGATAGGTCTTCAGAAAGTTCGAAGCTGAAATATTCGTCTTCGCAATCTGTAATGGTTTCATTTATAGCCTCTTGTTCCTGCGAGATAATATTCTGCAGATTTTTTCTCAGGCTTTGGATGTCGGTTTCGCTGATAGCGTCCCGGATTTCCAGTTGAAGCTTTAATTCTTCTTTTAATTCTGAATCGTAGCTCAGTTGTGTATTGAATTCGCTTAGCGCTTCGCCGGTCAACTCCCCGCTAAGGTACTTATCAATTAGTTCTATTTTATTCTTACGTATCATCTTTCCAAAATTTTAATTTTCAATATCCTCTTCTACTTTTTTACGGGATTTATTTGAGATGTTTATACAAATTTCCCGTAGCACAAACATTTAATGACTATTGTTTTTAGGCGTTCTTTGATTTTTGCCAGTCAAATCACACTGTTTGTTTAAAAAAGCGAGCAAAAATTATACTTGAGAAGTTCGGTTGGTTAGAAACAATCATGAAAAAATGGATTGTCGTTACCGAAATCTTTGGGTAAATGTTCTTGTAGAATTGCTGTAGAATTAGAAGTCAACTCGGAATCTCCTGAGAAATTCTTCGTTCGTGTATTTTATCATTTTCACTCTTTTATTCCGGAAAGGGACAAAAGGTAACCCCTTAAATTTAATTTTTATAAGAATTTGTGTGTATTTCTTCAAATAGATATTCTTAGTAGTGATTCCCTGTATAGCACGACAACGATCTTTTTCAGAAAAAAATCAATCGGTAAAACGGTTGATTAGTGGCAATGGAAAATAAAATGTGTTTGGGTATATAAAATATAGAGTTAAGCGTTGTCTTCCAATATTTTTTTATACTCAATGTCCTGTTTAATACTTTTTACCAGATATTCTTTGCATTTATATTTTCTCTTTTTAGCGTATTTTTCGCTTTGGTAGCCCATTACCTGAGCTATTTGTTTAAGGGGAACCTTATCAAAAAAAAGTTGTAAAATCTTTTGGCAGTCTTTACCTAGATTTTTAAAATGCTTTTGATAGAGTTTGTATTTTTCATTTAAATCTGCTGTTTCTTCAAAACTGTTATCATAAATATCTTCATTGAAATCATGATTGTCTTGAATTTTTTCACGCTCATTTTTTCTTTTTTCAAGCTGTTTCAACCATAGAAACCTGCACACAGAGTACAGATAAGTTTCGAATGAGCAATCAAGGACAAGATCATTGGCTTTTAACTTACGATAGATAATAATAATTGCTTCCTGGAAAATGTCATTTGAATCCTCATCATCTCCGTTATTCTTTTTTATGAAGAAGTTGATTTTATAAAAGAAGTTTTTGTAAATGTACTGGAGAATTAAATTATCATTCCTCAGAATTCCATTGAGAAGCTCTTCATTCGTATAGTTAACCATTTTCTCTATTTAATTCTTTTATGTCTGGAACAGGCGGATTCGCTGCCACTAAAGTTAAAACCCAAACGGTACAGTCAATACCTCTGTTTTCCGCATTAAATATCCCTATAAAATGTTTAAAAAACAAATGAACGGTCGTATTCAAGGGTGGCTATTACTTTATTTAATTCAATTAATCGCTCAGTATTTTCTTAAGTATTCAACAACTGCTACAGCTTTTTAAAGTCCAAATTAATAAACCGAAGAACTAGAATGATGAATTATGGGATGTTCCAAAAATGGGTGTAAATTTCTAAAGTTTGAAATAAAACAGATTTTAAAGATGCTGTCGAATCTGAGATTCTAAGAAGTATGGTGGCTGAGATTGTGTTTTAAAAATAAAAAGGTAGACCCTCTGGCCTACCTTTTCTCACTAAACTAAGTAACCTAACTAAACCTAAACTTATGAAAAAAAACGTACTACAAAGATATGCTCTAAAGCATTAACTTGAGTTAAAAATTTGTTAATTGATGTTAAATATTTGTTTTTTCTTCACGAAGCCCACTATTGTGCTACAAATGTGTAGGAAATTGTACCTTTTTGTTGGGGTGGCGCGGTGTTGTCTGAATTAAAAACAGTACGATCTGCAGCTTGTTTGGCATAAATGGCTAACATCGGATCTTTTAAATCCCTCTCATTTCTAACATTTGATTCAATAACTCGCCCTCGCCGGTTTACAACAATATCTACAACAACCAGGCCTCCACCCTGTGTCAGGTACACGGGTATTGGAAGTCGGCGATGATACCGATCCTCGAGAAAATAGTGAATATTGCTTTCTCCCGAATAAATGGTACTTTTTATCGAATCTGGGTTCATCCCTTCTGTGGTTTCCTCAGGCATCGCAAATTCTTCAATGTCTTTTACTTCTTTTGACAGTTGTTTGTTCACATCCGCTACAAGCTTTTGGGCTTCGGCGATTTCTCGCTGATAATCCTCGTCGAAAAATGGGTCTTTTTTCGGCGCATCATTTACGGCCCGGTTACTTCTGGATGCCAATTGCTCCAATTCGCTGGGTGTTGAAGGGGTATTTTCGTCTTGTGTTTTTTCTTGCAGCTCTTCAGGTTTCGGTTCTTCCAATTCTTTGATGTTAGAAAAGTCAATAATGATTGGTTCTTCTTTCACCTCGCCTTTGGGCTTAACATTGACAAGTAAGAAACTACTAAATAATAGAATGTGGAAAAGCAGGGTTCCTATTATTCCATATATATTTTCTTTATATAATTTCTTGAATTTTGACATGTTCGGCAAAGTTAATAACAAAATGCCCTCAATATGATCATTCAATACAAAATTGCGTATCGTTTTTTTCATCAACAATATTTATTGAAGTATCTTCAGATTTCGATTTTTAGAGTAATTTAAACGAATTAATAAAGCGATTTATGTAGATGTTAAAACTAGTTAAAATGATAATTCGACTAAGGTTTGAACGTTTATAAAAGATAATATTGTGTAAAAAAGCTACTGTGATTAGGGCGGTTAACTTAATAGTGATTTTTTGTTTCGGATTGTTCTTGAGCAGCAACGTTATAGTGGCTCAAGAACAAATTGAAGACTCGGTGGATGTTGACGGTAGCACGGAGCTATTTTATGACTCCCTAAAAAACAAGGCCTATCGACATCGGATTACCCGATTAGTATACAATAACCTTGTGTCTCAAAAAGGGAAAAGGAATCAGAACCAACTTGAAGTAGAACTTTTTCAAATGAGCCTTCTTGAAGGGAAGACCATTGCATCAATTCAGATTCAACAGTTAGATATTATTGGCCCCTCGTTTAGGGATACTGCCCGGACAAGTCATACCTGGCTTGGACAAACAGCCAATAAGTTGCATACCCAAACAAATGAGCGAATTATACGGAAAAATATTCTGGTGCAAAGAGGAGATACTTTGAATGTTGAGCAGGTATTGGACAATGAGCGGATTATAAGACGCTTACCATTTATAAAAGACGTGCGTTTTTTGGTACGACAAGATTCCCTGAATACAGAGCAGGTCCATCTCACAGTTCTTACAAAAGATGTTTTTGCATTTGGAATTGGTGGAAGTGTCAATGGATTGAAGGGGGCAAGCCTGGAAATGTATAACAAAAATATTTGGGGGGCTGGACACCAGATTTCTGCAAAAATAGTTGGACATGTTGATCGGGAGCCTTACGTGGGATTCGAAACGTTCTATAAAATTAATAATATCGGAGGTAATTTCTTAAACATCTCCTTGGGATATGCCAATACATATAAGCGAAAAGGAATAGGGTTCGAATTTGAAAAGGAATTTCTACGATCTTCAACTGAATGGGGAGGCGGATTGAAGTTGCTTCGATGGAAGCGGGCGGATCGCCTATTTGAAGACTCGCCTATTATTCTTGATGAATTGGAATTGGATTATCGGCACTATGACTTATGGGGTGGTTATGCTTTTCAACTAAATGAAGGAATGCCGTATAGAAGCAGTCAGTTGGTTGCAGCCGGACGGGTGCGTTATTATCATTTTTTTGAACGTCCGGAGCCCGACCCGATGAATAATCAGTATTTCGCCAATTCAAAATTCTATCTCGCCAGTATTAGTTTATCAAAACGAAGCTATTACAGAGATTACCTAATCTATAGCTACGGTATTACCGAAGACATTCCAAAGGGATACCTACATGAATGGGTAATTGGGTTCGATGACAATGAATTCGTCAAGCGTTGGTATTCTCATCTGTATTTTTCTTCAGGAAACTTTATAAAATATCGTCCGTCGTTTTTATTTGCTTCGGCAGGTATAGGCGGTTTTTTTAATTCTCATAAATTCGAACAAGGGCAGATTGATCTAACCGGAAGTTATATTTCGCGTTTGTACACAGTTGGAAGAAAGAATTTCAGGCAATTTGTAAAGCTAAATTATATAATTGGTTTAAAACGATTCGATTTAGAGCAATTGTATTTGTCGCGGGAGCGAGGGATTCGAGGCTTTGATAGTAATTCAGCCACGGGAAAGCAACGATTGAGCTTAAATATCGAGTCGGTTTTGTTTACTCCGAAACATGTTTTAGACTTCAATTTTGCATTTTTTGGATTTGTTGATCTTGGAATAATTGGCTCTAATAAAAGTCTGATTTTTGATCAGAACTATTATGCAGGAATCGGGGCCGGCGTTCGAATAAGAAACGAAAATCTGGTGTTCAGAACAATACAGTTGCGTTTATCTTATTTCCCAAATCATCCGGCAGACATTGGAGCTTTTGGTGGAGTGTTGAATGAACGTTCAAAAACACAATTTTATAGCTTTCAACCACGTAAACCTCAGGTGCTACGGTTCGAATAGAATATAAAATAAATCGATCTGTGGGTAACTACTGCGGTTCATCTATTACAGGTAGTCCAGAAAATACTGACTAACTTTATCCATTAAATGAACACGGTCTTTTCCGCGCACGTTATGCGGATGAGTGGGGTAGGTGAAAAAGTCGACGGGTTTATTTTGTCTTACACATTCTCTTAAAAACTTCATACTATGTTGCATCACTACCGTAGAGTCCTGAGCACCATGAATGAGCATCAACTTCCCTTGTAAGCTATTTACATGGTTGGTTATATTTGCTTCCTGATATCCTGCCGGATTTTCCTGTGGTGTATCCATGTAGCGTTCTCCGTACATAATTTCGTACATGCTCCAGTCAACTACCGGTCCACCGGCAACTCCCACCTTAAAAGTTTCGGGGTGGCGCAACATTAAATTAAGAGTCATGAAACCACCGTAGCTCCAGCCATGAGCTCCAATGCGATTTGCATCAACATATGGCAGACTTTTTAAATATTCGATTCCACGCATTTGGTCGGCTGTTTCAGCAATCCCTAAATTTCGGTGAATTACATTTTCAAATGCAGCCCCCCGATTTCCTGATCCGCGGCTATCCATGGTAAATATAATAAAGTCATGCGATGCCATGTAATATTGCCACCATCGCACATCATTGTGCCATGTATTGTTTATTAGTTGTGCATGCGGACCTCCGTATACGTAAATGATAGTCGGATATTTTTTTGTTTGATTAAAATTTGGAGGAAAAATCAGTCGACCGTATAAATTCGTTGAATCATCGTCTGCTTTAATTGTAACGATTTCATTTTTCCCGAATTGAAAATCAGCAACAGGATTATCTGCTTTGTTAATGGTGCGAACTAGTTTCCCATCAGACGTTGATAAATCCGTTTGACCCGGAACATCGAAAGCTTCCCATTGATCAATTAAATAACTGAAGTCGGATGAAAACTTGGCTTGATGTGTTCCTGCTGCTCGATCTAAACGGGTGATTTCACCATTCGTAATTTTCACCTTGTATAAATGTCTTTCAATCGGCGATTCTTTGGTTGATTGAATGTAAACGTACTTTTTGTCTGCTCCATAAAAGTTTGTGACTTCCCAGTTCCCCTTTGTTATTTGCCTAATTTGCTTACCTGAAATATCGTACAGGTAGAGGTGGAACCACCCATCTTTGCGTGTCCGGTAGTAAAATTGATCCGGATTTGAAGATGAAAAAACAAGGGGGTATTGCGGTTCAACATAGGTGCTACTTGTTTCTTCAAACAAGGTCTTTACTTTTTCACCGGATGAAATTTCGTACTTGTTCATTTCCATATGATCCTGTCCACGGTTCAGTTCAGCTAGGTAAATAAATTTGTCGTTTGGTCCCCAGCTTATGTTTGTGAGGTAATGTTCATCGGGGTCTCCTGTGTTTAAAAAAATAGTTTTGCCGCTTTCCAAATCATAGATGCCAACGGTAACCTGGTGGCTTTTCATTCCGGCCATCGGATACTTTATTGGCGTGTACTCTGCTTCGCGAGCCATAAAGTCAACCAGAGGATAATCGTTTACCATGCTTTCATCTTTATGGTAAAAGGCAACTTGTTTTCCTGTTGAAGACCAAAAGATTCCTTTGGTAATACCAAACTCACGACGATGAACGTAATGTCCATTCAAAATTCCTTTTTCAGAATCAAATGTAATTTGCGTTTCTCCGTCCTTATTCAACACAAATAGGTTTCGACCTTTGGTGTATGCAAGTGTTTTTGATGTTTTACAAAAAGACAGGTTCTCAGCATTCTCTGGAATGGATAATTGTAAGGAAACAGTTTTCTTCTCAATATTAAAAAGAACCAGGTATTGATTGTGCCGGAATTGAATGGTTTGTGAATCAATAAACTTAAAGGCAGGGAATCTGGAAAGAGAGAATTCCCGGATGTCGGATAAAGTCAATAGAACATCTGAATTATTCTTATTACAAGAATACTGTAAAAGTGTATCTTTTCTCACAAAAACGTAGTGTTCGTTGTCTCTCCATTGCAGCGATTTTAGTTGTTCGGGGCGCAAATAACTTCGGCTGCCGACTATGGCATCTTTAAGTGTGAGCTCTTTCTTTTGTGCAAAAGTAAAGGTTGAAATCAAGATGATTAACAGGAACGAATAGGCAGTTTTCATGACGAATATTTTCTTGTATTGATGCTACGAAACTAAAATTTTTTCTGATTATGAGGAATGAGTTTCTTCAGTCCTTATTTTATGACAACTTTTTAATTGAAAAGGTTGATGATTTCCTTTTGAGTGACCGCTTGAAACGGATTGTTGGAGTTGACAAATTTTTCGGCAAGTGACGATTTTCGCTCTTTCAGCAGTTGTATTTTTTCTTCGATGGAACCTTCGGTAATAAAGCGGTAAACAAATACTTTTTTGTCTTGACCAATGCGATGTGCCCGGTTGATGGCCTGGTTCTCAGCAGCGGGATTCCACCAGGGGTCGATAATAAAAACATAGTCGGCCGAAGTGAGGTTGAGCCCAACTCCACCTGCTTTCAGCGATATGAGGAAAATTCGGTTCGCTGGATCTTCCTGAAAATTTTTAATAACCTGACTCCGGTTAGTTGTCCGTCCGGTGAGTAGGGAGTATTTCCAGTTTTCCGATTCAATTTTTTCTTTGATTAATTCTAAGTGTTTAACAAACGAGGAAAAAATCAGTACCTTGTGGTTTTCGGCCATCAAACTTTTCAAGCTTCTGTATATTTCATCGAATTTGCCCGACTCCGCTTCACTGTCATCGTTCAGCATCGAAGGGTGGTTGGCAAGTTGGCGAAGCTTCGTCAGCCCTTGTAATATAACAATGGCCGATTTATCCATGCCGTCCTTTTCAATGTTTTGCAGAATGTTATTTCGAATGATGGATTTTTCCTTTTCGTACGATGTTTTTTGCTCTTTCGACATCCCGCAATATCGAATTTGCTCTGTCAGCGCTGGCAGGTCGCGGGCTACTTGTTCTTTTTTGCGACGCAAAACAAAGGGGCGGATCAGCGTTTGCAATTTTTCCTGTTTCTCCTGGTCGTTTTTCTTTTCGATAGGCGTGATAAATTCGCGCTTAAAATAGGCTTGGTTGCCAAGCAGCCCTTTGTTCAGGAAGTTGAATTGAGACCACAGATCTGAGAGCGAGTTTTCAATAGGGGTTCCGGTCAGAACAAGTCGGTGTTTTGCCTTTAATTTGCTGATTGTTTGGTACGTTTTTGAACCGGAGTTTTTGATGTTTTGGCTTTCGTCCAGGATGAGGTAAAAAAACTCCTGTTCTTTTAAGATTTCGTAGTCATTTCGAACCGTTCCATAGGTAGTCAGAATAATATCGTAGTACGAAAGTATTCCTTTTAAATTGAGCGATTTCTTACGCTGAATACCAACGTGTTTATAGGCTTTTAATGACGGGGTGAACTTTTTGATCTCATTTTCCCAGTTGTGAATCAATGAGGTTGGCATAACAATCAGCGAGGCCGCTTGCCCCTGTTCCTTTTCTCTTTTTTCCTCTGAAAAGATGTTTAATTGGTTGTCCGGTTCAGTTGGGTCAGCCACCATGATCTGCCTTTTCATGCGCTTCAGTTTTAAAAGAAGCGTTAATGTTTGAAGTGTTTTCCCAAGACCCATGTCATCAGCGAGACAGCCGCCGAATTGGTGTTCATATAAATGATACATCCATGAAAAACCTTCTTCCTGATAGGCTCGGAGTTTGGCTTGTATATTGGCCGGAACAGTTATTGGTTCCGAAGCTGTTTCGCCAATCTTTTCCAGACGCTGAAAAAAGCTTTTATCAATCCCTTTCAGTCTTTTCTGGAGCAGCTGGTAGTGGTATTTTTTTAGTTTTAAAGCTTGCCCATCTTGCTTCGCAAAAGGTAATATATCTTCATATTGGGTGAACCATTCTTTTGGTAGTATTGCTATTTCACCATTGGGTAATTCAAACTCTCGAATTCCGCTAAGAATATTTCGTTTCAGCTTAATAAAAGGAATTTCGTATTCCCCAAAACGAACTTTGGCGTAAATATCAAACCAATCTTCACTGGTTTTTATTTCTACCTGTAAATTCTGTGTGTCGGTTGAGTAGCGTTTTCCAAACTGATTTTGCTGTAGCTCAAATCCGTGCTCGGCAAGCTTTTCTTTGTTTTTATTTAGCCAGGTCAGCATTTCAAATAAGCGATCGGTATCATCCAGCAGCTCAACTTGTTTTGGGTAAAAGCAACCATCTTTTTCCTTCAAGCCCAATTGTTTTAAAAGCTGAATTTGTTGTTTTTCCCAGTTTTCGTCGCGGTTGTATTTCTGAAATAAATACTGGTTGTTTGCTTTTGTGAGATGAACAAATACCGACGATTTGCTATTGGCCAAATATTCCGTGTCGCCATATTTAAACTTGGGGATGAAAACAGGTTCAAGCTTTAAATTGGGTTCCAAAGAAAGCAGCGGATGTTTGTCGCTATCGTGTTCTTCAATCGAAAAACCGGTCGCACGCACCGGATATTCTCTTATGGTGCTGAGGATAAATGTTTCAAAGTATTTTTCTTCTACGGACTTGGGAATGGTGATAAATTCCTTTGTTAAAAATGGAACCAGCTTTTTAGCGCTAATATGCCGGAATAGGTATAGCCGGTTTTGCCACGCAAAACTGCATGGCTGACTGGTGACTACCGTTAGGTTTTTATGCAGAATATTGATTTTACTCTGGCTATGTTTAATTTCCAGCGAATAGCGTGTGCCTTCCTCATTTTTTTCGAAGCAAAAAGTTGCACGCGAAAATTGCTCGGGCACAACAATTAGGTCCTCGTCGTATAGGTTCGAATACTTAGCCTGCTTGAAAAATAAACGGGTCTTTTGCTGCATCAGTAAAACAGCAATTTGTCGCATGTGCTTATCAATGTACGGACTGATGTGATCCTGAAAGAGTCGTTGATCCAGTTGCTGAAAAAATTTGCTCGATTCTTTTTGCTTTGAAAATTTCTTAAACAACATTTCATCGCTGTACTGATTGGTTAGCTTAACCAATCCTTCTTCAAATGAATTGAGGTTTAGTTCAGGCAGATCATGCATTCTTACCAGCTTTACAATACTGTAAAAGGAGACCTTTTTTTCAATTAAAAAAGCCTGAAAGATATTGCCAAAAGTTCGGTGTTCTGTAAGTCCGATTATAAGTTCCTGAGCCATATTGAAAAAACTGCGTTATAAATCGAGTAATGTTTAAACTGCGTGTTAAAAAAAGTCGAACCTCAAATATAAGCGAATTCTGCCAGAGCCAGCTTTTTTCGTCGTATTTTGACGAATAATTAGTGTGAGTTTAATGTGAAATCAAAATTCAATGATTAAAATCAATAAAGTTTCGTAAAATAACACACACAATGCCTGTAGAGTTGTTTCACATTATTATTTTTGCAGAGCAAGAAAATAACGAGGCGAAATAAACATGTATAAAATAGTTCAAAAAGAACAATTCTCTGAAAAGGTTGTCAAACTGGTGGTTCACGCTCCGCGAGTTGCTCGTTCACGAAAGCCCGGACACTTTATTATTTTACGGATTGATGAACATGGCGAACGAATTCCGCTTACCATTGCCGAAGCTGATACTTTGGCCGGAACAATTACCTTGGTGGTTCAGAAGGTTGGCGTGAGTTCAACCCGTTTGTGCAACATGTCTCCGGGAGATACCATTCTTGATTTGGTGGGGCCGTTGGGGAAAGCAACCCAGATTGATAAAGTTGGAACCGTATTGGCTTGTGGTGGTGGTGTTGGAATTGCTCCGCTATTGCCTATTGTTGAAGGATTTAAAAAAGCAGGAAATCGTGTTATTACTGTCTTGGCAGCCAGAAATAAAGACTTAATTATTTTAGAAGAAGAGATTCGTCAGTGGTCGGATGAAGTTATTATAATGACCGATGATGGATCGTATGGCGAAAAAGGACTGGTGACCACGGGAGCTGAGAAAGTAATCAAGCGTGAGAACGTGGATGAGTGCATTGCAATTGGTCCTGCCGTGATGATGAAATTTACAGCTCTGCTTACCAAAAAATATCAACTTCCAACTCAGGCTAGCTTAAATGCCATTATGGTTGATGGAACAGGGATGTGCGGCGCATGTCGTGCTAATGTTGGTGGTCAAACAAAGTTTACCTGCATTGACGGGCCGGAATTTGATGCGCACAAAATTGATTTCGACGAATTGATTTCACGACTTGGCGGATATAAAGAGCAGGAAAAAGAGGCTTGGGAGAAAGTCGTGGAATAATTTTTCATTGGAAGACTGAAAACGAACAACTGACAACTTGAATGGAAGAGTACCTGAAGATAGAACGCGAAAAAGAGTGGCGAGCAGATTTACGCAAAACCATTAAAAATAAGGAACGGATTGAGCTGCAACGAGTAAAGATGCCTTCGCTTGATCCGATGGAGCGGATTAAATACCAGGATCGGGAAGTTAATCTTGGTCTCGATATACAAAGCGCCAAAGCTGAGGCTGTAAGGTGTATGGATTGTGTGAATCCAACTTGTATTGAAGGATGCCCGGTTAGCATCAATATTCCAAAATTCATTAAAAATATTGAGCGGGGAGAGGTTCTGGAAGCTGCAAAAGCATTAAAAGAAACTTCTGCTTTGCCTGCCGTTTGCGGTCGGGTTTGCCCGCAGGAAAAACAGTGCGAAGCGAACTGTTTTTATACGTTGAAACTAAAAAAGGAGCCGGTTGCTATCGGATTTCTGGAGCGTTTTGCGGCTGATTTTGAGCAAAACAGCGATACGATTTCCGTTCCTGAAACAGCTCCTGGAAATAACATTAAAGTGGCTGCTATTGGTTCCGGTCCGGCATCATTGTCGTTTGCCGGCGATATGGTTAAGCTAGGCTACGATGTCACCGTATTTGAAGCGCTGCATGAAATTGGTGGAGTGTTGAAATATGGTATCCCTGAATTTCGCTTGCCTAATAAAGTTGTTGATATTGAGCTGGAAAGCCTGCGAAAAATGGGAGTGAAATTCGAGCGCAATTTTATTGTTGGTCGCACGGCTTCTTTCAACGATTTGAAAGAAGAAGGATTTCAAGCATTTTTTGTGGCCAGCGGAGCCGGACTACCACGTTTTATGAATTTACCCGGAGAGAATTACAATGGTATTTTGTCATCGAACGAGTATTTGACGCGGGTAAATCTTATGCATGCCGCCCAGGATAATTATGATACGCCGGTACTAAAAGGCAAAAATGTAGCTGTGATTGGGGGAGGAAATACAGCAATGGACTCGGTTCGTACAGCCAAGCGATTGGGAGCCGAACGAGCCATGATTGTATACCGTCGTTCGCGTGAGGAAATGCCCGCCAGGGTGGAAGAGGTTCATCATGCTGAAGAGGAGGGGATCGAGTTTCTGAATTTGAATAACCCAGTCGAGTATTTTGCTGATGAAAACGGACGAGTAAATCGCATGCGGGTGCAAAAAATGGAGCTAGGAGAACCCGATGCTTCAGGACGGCGACGTCCGGTGGTGATTGAAGGTTCAGAGTATGACATTCCCGTTGATGTTGTGGTTGTTGCTATTGGTGTGTCGCCAAACCCGCTTGTGCCATCGGAACTGCCGGATTTGAAGGTCAGTCGTTGGGGAACGATTGACGTTGATCCGGAGACCATGCAGAGTTCGATGCCGGAGCTGTTTGCTGGCGGTGATATCGTTCGGGGAGGAGCTACCGTTATTTTGGCGATGGGCGACGGACGAAAAGCAGCTGCCGGAATGCATCAGTATTTATTAACAGCAAACAAAACCAACAAAGAAAAGATAGAGGCAAAAGCAAAGTAAAATGAATCCATTTTCATAAAGAAATAAGAACAAACAAAGCTATGGCAAATCTTAAAACTCAATTTTTTGGTTTAGAATTGAAAAGCCCTGTAATTGCTGCAAGCAGCAGTATGACTGCCGATTTGAACCAAATAAAAAAGCTGGCCAAAGCTGGTGCAGGAGCAATTGTCTTAAAGTCGATTTTTGAAGAAGAGATTGATACTCAATTACAAGAAGAGCTGACAAAAAGCAGAGATTTGGAGCCCGATCCCGAATACCTGGATTACTTTGATTACATCATTAAGGACGAGAATCTGAAGGATTACACCAACCTGATAAAGCAGGCTAAAGAGGCTGTTGATGTGCCGATTGTGGCGAGTGTGAGCTGCATTAGCGCTTCGGATTGGGTGTTGTTTGCTCAAAAGCTTGCTGAAGCCGGAGCCGATGCGCTGGAACTAAACTTGTTTTTATTACCTGCCGATGTTTACAAAACCAGTTACCACAACGAACAGTTTTATTTTGAAACCATTAAAAAGGTATTGGAAGTCGTCTCAATTCCGGTGAGTATCAAGATCAGCCATTATTTTTCGAATCTTGGCAATGTTGTAAAAAAACTATCGGAAACCGGAGTAGCTGGAATTACCTTATTCAATCGGTTTTATTCTCCTGATATCGATATCAGAAACGAAACGGTGATTGGTGCCGATGTGTTAAGCCACGATAACGACTATTTATTGCCATTAAGGTGGACAGGTATTTTGTCGTCGAAAATTGATTGTCCGTTATCGGCCACAACAGGCATACATGCTGCCGAAACAGTTATTAAATTTTTATTGGCCGGAGCCAGTGCAGTTCAGGTTGCATCGGTATTGTATAATGGAGGAGCTGAAATGATTAGTCAGTTCAATGAAGAGATTGCCGAGTGGATGGATGAGAAAGCTTATACTGAAATTAATGACTTTAAAGGTAAATTGGCCATCTCATCCAAACATGTAGCAGTTTATGAACGGGCACAATTCATGAAATACTTTTCTGCTAAAAGATACTGATTATCGAAAATCAAATACAATTTAAACTTTTTTAATCCGTTTTTTGTCTGAAACATCGGACTTAATATCTTATTTTTGATCACTTGTAGCGAGATCGGAAATATCTTCCGCCTCAACCAGAATTTAAACACATGAATATTCGATTTTTAACATTCATATTACTAATCTTTATTAGTGTTCAACTTAACGCTCAGGAACGTCGAATTCAAGAAGATGGAAAAACATATGTGATTCATGTTGTTGTAAAAGGCGAGACTATTTTTTCGCTGAGCGAAGCATACACTGTTGATAAAAAAGAATTGCTTGGCGCAAACCCTGATTTGATATTTGGCTTGAAAACGGGGCAGGAATTGAAAATTCCGGTAGCCGAAACTTCCTTGGATAAGAATTTGTCTCCTGCGCAAAAGGAAGAACTGCCTTCTTTTCATACTTACCGCGTAAAACGCAAAGACGGGCTGCATTTTATAGCCAATAAATATGATGTTGAAGTAGAAGATATATTGAAGTATAATCCGGACGTTGAGGAGGATGGTCTGCAGAAAAGAATGATTTTGCTAATTCCTGATGCCGCTGACTTGAAACGAATACGAGAAGCTGCCAAAACGAAAAAACGAGTTGCAGCCAGCCAGGATACATTTAGGGTTAAAACTCACCGGGTAAAAGGTGATGAGACGTTGTACTCCATTTCAAAGAAATACAATGTTTCTATTGCATCAATATTGGACGCCAATCCAGAAGCGAACAATGGTTTACCAATTGGCATGATGCTGACGATTCCCGAGAAGGAGATCCGTATGACTACTGAAACAGCTCCACAAAGTGGCTTCTTTACTCACTTAGTTGAGTCGGGCGAAACATTCTGGAGCTTGGAACGCAAATATCATGTTACCCGCGACGTGTTGGAAAAATACAATCCCGCTCTTGAAAATGGGCTGCTCGCGGGGCTGCGAATTAAAATTCCGGTTTCGGAAAAGCTACCTGAATTTGACGTAAAACCTGTAAGTGATGGCCAGTTTCAGAAACATCATGTATTGCGTGGCGAAACTCTTTACAGTATTTCCAATAAGTATGGTGTAAAGATTAGTGAAATCAAAAAAATAAATCCGGTACTCAACTACCGGGGCTTGATGGCCGGAGAAACCATATTGATTACGGATGTTGTCGCTCAGGAACCGCTGGAGACTGATAAGCAAGATACCCCCGATAAGGAAGTTTTTATAGAGCGATCAGAAAATAAGGTGGCGGTGTCCGAGCAAGCAGTAAGAATCATCCCGAGGAGCGTGCCCGAAAGTTGTAAGCCTGATTTGATGGCTGCCTATGATGAATATGATGTGGCTTTGCTTTTGCCACTTTATCTTCCCGCAAACGATACGGTGAATCGCGTGCCAATGACCAAAGAGGAAATGATAATGGATGAAACATTCATGAGTCAGGTTGAAGATCCGGATGAATTGCCGGCGGATACATTTAAAATTAGGGATGAGGAAATTATTTATCCGCGCTCAGAGAACTTTGTTCATTTTTATGAAGGAGTACTTATGGCAGTTGACAGCCTACAGAAAGCCGGGATGAAGATCCAATTACACGTTTTTGATACCAATCAGGAACAAGCAGTTGTTGATTCTCTGGTGCAGCTGGATGTGTTTCGTGAGCTCGACCTGATTATTGGGCCCGTGTTTCCTAATCTTCAACAACCGGTTGCCGATTTTGCATATAAAAACCATATTCCGATGGTTTCGCCTTTGTCTTCGTCGGGTAACTTTGAAGACAAAAATCCCTACTATTTTAAGGTGAATCCAACTAAAGACTATCTGGTTAGGGAAACAGCTGATTTTATAGGCGAAGAGTATTTCAATAAAAACTTAATTGTGCTCGAAATGGGGGAGTACAAACATCTGCCCGAAGCTACTTTGGTTGATCTTTGCCGCGAGAAATTTTTCTCGAACGGCTTCTTAAATGCTGATCGCGAAGTGCACTTTCACGAATATAATTTCAATCGGGAAGGCTATTGGGGCTTGCGACGAATATTAAGCAAGGACCGAGAAAACGTATTTATTATCCCTTCGGAAACAGAGGCTCAGATAAGCGTGGCTATTTCCAATGTCAATTCGTTATCGGAAGATTTTCCGATTACCTTGGTTGGAATGTCGAACTTTCAGCGATACCACAGTATTCAGCCTGAATACCTTCATCATACCAAGTTACATTTGTTGAGTCCTTATTTTGTCGATTACAGTTCTAATTTGACAAACCGATTCATTGAAGACTTCAGGAGTAATTTTTCTGCTGAACCAAACCAATTTAGCTTTCAAGGGTACGATATCGCCTTTTATTTTATGTCGGCATTGTTCAACTATGGAAAAGATTTTAACGAGTGTTTGGCATACCATCGTGTGAAACTCAACCAAGGGGAATTTTATTTCGACAGAGTAAGCCGTTTTGGAGGCTATATGAATCGTGGCTTATTTGTGGTAAACTACACGAAAAATTTCAAGGTCGCTATTGATGGAGTCACAGGTGTTCCCGGCTTGATCTTTGCCGAAGACTAAAACGCGAACACATAACCACATAAGCTTATAATGATCTCTAACGATGCTTTTCTGAAAGCATAAATGGGCAGCCTTTTTCTTAGTTTTATCTAGTTTATGTATCAAGTATAGAGATGATTGCAGGTGTTTTTAACGAGAGCTGCGTACTGGATCTACAATCCAACTTGTAGCTCTTCTCGCAGGTATTTTGCTGATTGGGTCAGCTACGGTAAAATGTCTGATATATAAATTGGAGTATTCTCATTTAAATGAAATGTAATAAATATACGCTTTGTGGATAAATATTTCTGAATTTCGCTTCGGTCAAGTTTTTCGTAGTCAAATTTAGCTTAGAAACGATTAACCAATGACCAAGTTGCTCGTAAATGAAACAGCATATCCGTTTTGTTTTAATAGAGTATTTAATTTATTTCTGAAAGTAGCGAGCCAAGTCAACTTCGGGATGAAGGCCGTCTGTTTTACCACAAAGATAATCGCAGAACTGTTTGGCAAAATAGGGACCGAGCATGGTTCCTTTCGAGCCCAGCCCATTAAAAATACCCATCCGGTTGTATTTAGGATGAATGCCGATGACCGGCCGGCGGTCGTGAGTTGTTGGGCGAATACCTGCCTGCTGATCTAAAATCTGATAGCGATCGTTGAATACCTTGCTCAATTTTTCTTGCAATTCGTCTTTGGCCTGTTGCGTTGTTTCTAGCGATAAATTGTCCCAATCGTAAGTTGCTCCCAGTCGGTAAAACTGCCTTCCTTCGGGCATGAGAAAAATTGCTTTGTTCAATATAAAGTTGGCTGAAAAGTTTTCTGTTTTTATACGGAGCACTTCACCTTTGGTATGTTTAAATTTGATATCCTGAAAATAGGGATTGTCCGAAACGGCATGTCCTTCGCAAAAAATAATTTTGTCGGCCAAAATATCGTGGTAACGAACTTGATCGTTGGTAAGTTCTAGATCCAAATGGTTTATCTTTTCAAATCTTATACATGCCTGTCTTACAAGCAGGGCTTTGATTTTTTCAATAAGAAGCTTGAGATCAATCCGGGCACTTTTTTCAACCATCCCCATCCCAAAGTTATTGTTTATGAACTGATGATGATCATATTCAATTGTAGAGTGGATGTAATCTTGCAAATCATTGTCAATGTATTTCTTCATCCATAATGCGGCATCACCTTCACCCAGTACTTTTTTTATTGGAAGCGGATAAAGAATTTTCACCTCTAAAAACGTTTCCAGTTCAGCATAGGTTTTTAGTAACTGCGAATATAGCTCATCAATGAGCCAGCTTTTGGTCATTCGTCTAAAAACAACGGGATTAATAATTCCTGCAGCAACGTCTGACGCTTTTTTCAGATCTGGATTATCAAATACGAAGTAGCTTTTGCCGGCCTTATTTAATTCGTGGATTAACAAACTTCCGGCCAATCCTTGTCCAATGATGAGGTAGTCAACTTTCATTGGATAGTTAGACAGAAAAGCATGCGAAAAGTTCAGTAATTATAGTTCAATTTCAACCAATACGGGTAAATGATCCGAAGGATAGCGTTGTTCGTAGGAGTCAGTCAACACGCCATACTTCTTAACATCTAGCTTTCCTTTTACAAAAATGTAGTCGATGCGTCTTTTTAATTCGCTGTTAAAATCGAACCCGTTGAATGTTCCGTCCGGACCGTAGGGAGCTTGCTCCGACACTTTTTTGCTATCGAAAAATTCCGTTTCAATGATCTCAATTGGTTTTTGATTGGGAGTGAGATTTAAATCGCCCATTAAAATTACCGGATAATTTTTCTCATTCAACCGATCTATTTTTTGTAGAATGATTCGGACTGAATTAAATTGGGCGACCTCTCCAACATGATCAAAATGAGTATTAAACACCCAAACTGATTTCCGTTTATCGTAGTTTTCCAGTAAGGCGTAAGTGCAAATGCGCTTACAAGCAGCATCCCATCCTAAGCTCGGGTATGTTGGCGTTTCGGAGAGCCAAAACCAACCATGGTCTTTAAGCTGATACTTTCTACTATCGTAGAAAATCGGGGAGTACTCGCCGGCAGCTTTCCCGTCGTCACGGCCAACACCTACTTGGTCAAAGCCCGGCATTTGCAACGAAATATCAGTGACTTGTCCGTACAAAGCTTCCTGAAGACCAATAATATCAGCTTCATGAAACCGAAGTAAGTCGGTTACCTGGAATTTCCGATTTGGCCAGGCATTAATACCATCACCTTCATTATTATATCGGATATTGTAAGTAACCACCTTCGCTGTTTGAGAAAGTGCCGAATTTAGGATTGTTAGTAAAAGCATGGCGAATACTAGTGAAGCTCTCATTGATGTTAAGTTTATTCGTTGCAGAAATCAAAAGCGGGATAGTCACAGTTATGCTTTCCCGGAACAACCGTATGGATTTGGTCTTTCGAACCATGAAGCACAAAGTCATAGCAAAATGTCATGATTTCTTCCATTTGGTTGGTCATTGGAGATCCGGCTACACTGTGATTTTCTCCACAAAAGGTGTACAGCCAGTAAGGTTTGTTTAGTTGATGAAGTTTGTCTGCAATGGCTTTAGCTCCATGTAAAATCAGATAACCGGCCTTGCTTTCATCGCAGTAATGATGGGGCGCTGTGGCGTAGGGGACAAGATTGTCGCAGGTACCATGAAAAAGCAAGGATGGAACGGCTGATTCATCATAAATTCTGGCTGTGTCGGCTATTGCTCCGGCCATGGAAACAACACCGGCATAAGAAACAGGACCAGAATCTAAGCCGTAGCAATAAGGTGGTTCGTAGGCTGTCGCTAAAACAGTTTCTGCGCCAGCACTGCTACCTGCCAGAATAATGTTTTGAGGATCGATCCCAAATGTTTCTCTATTTTCAATGAGAAAAAAAGTGGCGTCCTGAACGTCTTCAACGGCACTGGCTATTGTGCTCAACTTTT
This sequence comes from Sunxiuqinia sp., assembly GCF_055140945.1. NCBI lineage: Bacteria > Pseudomonadati > Bacteroidota > Bacteroidia > Marinilabiliales > Prolixibacteraceae > Sunxiuqinia > Sunxiuqinia sp. The sequence goes on along the minus strand of NZ_JBSQYS010000023.1, from coordinate 34,664 downwards.
CATTGGCCGGGCAGTCGCATCCGAAAGCGGTTTCAGTTCCTTTTCTGGTTAAACGATAGCTCATTGAAACCACTACAAAACCGCGTTCTGCAATTCGTTTACAAAAGGCAATTGTATTTTTCCCATTTCGAGTGCCACCGGAAAAACCGCCTCCATGCACATAAATAATTACCGGACGTTCCAGCTCGCTGTCGAAAGCAGGTGTGTATATATCAAGGTCTAATTCTTCACCATCTTTTTGGGCGTAGGTGTAGGTGTCGGTTTTTACCGAGTCCGTAATTTGTTCCAGATAGCGTTCCTGGGCAATTCCAACTGAAGCGAGTGAAAAAATGAGCAGGGTTAAAATCAGGGTTTTCATATCGAATACGTGTTGTTGGTTGTTGATTCAGAATAAATATGGTGTTTGCTAAATTAAGCAAAAAAAAGTCATTTAATAAAAGACAACTCTGCAAAACAAAACCCTTATGGTTGGAGTGGTTTAATTTCGAAGTATCTTCGAGTAGTTTTATGTAATTTGGTATGATTACAACTACAATAAAAACGATAAACCATGAAAACAAAACACGACCCCGACTATTTGGACTCGATGAGTAAAAACCCGAACAATTGGAGAGGACCTTTTTACTTCAACCGAAAAGATCCAAGATTACTTGTTCCTAAACTTTACCCGGCATTCGGTAAAACATTGAACTTTGCAAGTCCCTATTCCTATGTTTTCCTGATTGCTCTTATTTTGGTTATCGTTCTTGCTCAGTTTTTTCTTTAATAAACTTGTGTGGGTTCGTTATCCCTCCAGTGGTTTGAATTAGAAAACAGGGGGCCGAAATCTAGAGTGAGATCGGAAAAGGAATAAATTCATGGTCATATTTCAAGGTATGTTTTCATGTGTTTATACTTGTTTATTTTTTGCAACACATGGAACTCGCTTTAAATAATCATGCTCCTGCGTGTGAATATTTTTACATGCTCGTTTCAACTATCTAATCGTGTCGTTGTTTGCATGATTAAGAGTTAAGAAAATGATTTTGCGAGAAAACATACATGAAGAAATGATATGAATTGGGATTACTATTTAAATTTCCTAGTTGCCATGTTCGCTATTGTAAACCCAATTGGAATTTGGCCGGTATGGAGTGACCTGACCAATGATGCCGTCAGCTCTATTCGGCATCGGATTGCTTTTCTGTTGATTTTGTCTGCCGTAATGATTTTGTCTGTTTTTTTGGTAGCGGGCAGATTGTTGCTTGACGTTTTTTCTATCAATTTGCAGGTATTTAAGATCGCAGGTGGGATTTTGCTGCTATACACAGGCATTTCCATGGTTCAGGGATCGGCATCGCAATTGACAGACCGAAATGAAGATGGAAAGACAAATATGTCAGTTGCCAAACAACGCTTCCATAAGGTGTTTGTCCCTTTGGTTATTCCCATGCTTGCTGGTCCCGGCTCAATTACAACTGTGATTTTATTTGGTACAAAAGCGACATCTGCTACTGATTATGCTTTTTTGATTGGCGTTGTTCTCGTCACGTTCTTGATCCTGTTTCTGGTATTTTTGTCTTCGCCGTTTTTAGAGAAAAAGGTTGATGATATTGTTTTTACCGTATTTACCCGGGTTTTTGGAATTATTGTAACAGCAATTGCCATTCAATTTATGGTTGAAGGGTTGGGTAAAGTTTTTCCGAATTGGCTGGAAGGCGGATCGGTGCTGAAAGAAGCAAAGGAAGTTTCTTTTATTACAGGATTCTTCTGGTAATCGGTAGTGGATCTCATTAATACGAGTTTGAATGACAACGAATAACCAGGAAAAGCGTGTGAAACAAAGACGGTGGCCATTCTACATGAGTTTAGGATTATTACTTTCGATTGTATTACTTTATTTCACTGTTCCAGACGTAAATAGCTTTTTCAAAGAGGCTTTTGAAATATTGACCAGCGATAATAATCAGCGAATATCAAACTGGGTTGGTAAGCTCGGTTTTTGGGGTCCGGTTTTTATCATATTGGCAATGGTGCTTCAGATGTTTCTACTCATTATTCCATCTCCTTTGCTCATGGTTGTTTCGGTACTGGCCTATGGCCCTTATTGGGGAACTTTAATCTCCGTGGCTGCCGTAGCAGTTGCTTCAAGTATTGGCTACCTGATCGGCCGCTACCTGGGAGAAATAGCAATTGCTCGTTTAATAGGAGACCAGAAAGAAAAACAATTAAAATTTTACGTTGAAAAATACGGAGTGTGGGCAGTTGTTATCACCCGCCTGGCTCCTTTTCTGTCAAACGATGCCATTAGTTTTGTAGGCGGCATTTTGCAAATGGGATATTGGCGGTTTATTGGTGCAACATTAGCAGGAATCTTTCCTTTGGCTGCTTTGATTGGCTATTTTGGCGAAAACAACGATCGATTGAAAACGGGTTTAATTTGGGTGTCGGCTTTGAGTTTGATCTTGTTCGTTGGTTATATTATTTACGACAGCAAAACGAAGTCTCATAAGTCTAAATCGGGAAAAAATAGTTCTTAACGTCCGTTCTTATATACTTCCAGTGCCGCAGGAAAAGGTTGCAAAGCTCGTTCAAAAATACCCAACGAATAGGCAATGGTCAGCCCATAATTGGTTAGTGGAACTCCGGCTTGCCTGGCTTTCATGATGCGCGAAAGCATTGCACGACGGTTCCACATGCATGCTCCACAGTGAATAATGATTTTATAGTCACTCAGGTTTGGAGGAAAGTCGTGTCCCCGCATATGTTCAATTTCCAGTTTGCCACCAACATATTGAGTGAGCCAGCGCGGTATTTTTACCGTGCCAATATCTTCGCCAATCGGGTGGTGCGAGCAAGCTTCGGCAATCAGCACTTTGTCGCCTGCTTTTAGCTTATCGATGGCCATAGCGCCTTTTACCATTTCAGACAAATCACCCTGATGGCGGGCAAATAGAATGGAGAAGCTGGTTAGTGGAATTTCGGGAGGCGTGTCGGCAGCTACTTTTAAAAAAGCCTGACTGTCGGTTACCACCAGTTTGGGCGGCTTGTTAAATCTGGAAATGGCTTCGCGCAGTTCACGTTCTTTCACCACCATGCAAAACGAGTCGCCATCCAGCAAGTCACGAATGCTCTGTACCTGCGGGAGAATCAATCGGCCTTTGGGAGCTTCTTTGTCAATCGGGACAACCAGAATTGCAGCTTCGCCCGGGCCAACTAAATCAGCGACAATGCTGGGGCGGTTGATGAAATCTTCGGGCGCTTTTTTCAATATCGTTTGGCGCAATTCCGCAATTCCGGCCTTCGTTGTTGCCGATGTTTCAACAACAGGTAGCTTGACACTTTCGAGGATATTAATGGTATCGAAAGCAGAGTCGTACAAGTCTGATTTGTTAAAAACGACAATGATTGGAATGTTCAGGTCTTTCAATTCCTGAAGCGTCTTTTCTTCAAACTCCCCCCAGTCGTTGCTATTCGAAATAAGGATAGCCAAATCAGTTCGGTCGAAAACCGCTCGCGTTTTCTGAATTCGCTGTTCGCCCAGTGCCCCTTCGTCGTCAATTCCGGCGGTGTCGATAAAGAGTACCGGTCCCAGAGGTAATAGTTCCATGGGCTTTTCTACCGGGTCGGTCGTAGTTCCGGCAATGTCCGACACAATGGAAACTTCCTGTTGGGTCAGGGCATTCAGGATCGATGATTTACCAACATTGCGACGGCCAAAAAGCCCGATGTGCAAGCGAAATGATTTGGGTGCTTTCATGCAATTCAAATTTGCCCGAAAAGTACAAAGGATCGTGATGCTAATCAATGTTTTTGGGGAAGAAAATAAGGATTGAATAAAGGACTTTTTTATCAAACGGAGTAAAACCAGTATTGTGTCAACCAGAAACCATTGGACTCGAGTCATGCTGAACTCGCTTCAGCATGACGCTTTCTTGGCGATTTGTTTCCACAACACAAGCAGCGAGGAATTAGCCTACCCATGTTGAAAACTCGACAAAAAAATTATTGTTTAGTAAATAAGTTATAGTTAAATTCGTAGAGCTTTTTTCGGTGGTATAAACACCTTTTTGCATGGATATTTCTAAAGTCATTTCAAATTTGAATGTAACATTAGGTTTATGAAAAGACTGATCAGTGTAATCATTCTAATATTTGTATTTTGCAGTTTTGGACAGTCTGCCAGAGTTATTTCAAGCTTCGATATTGCAAGATGGTATCTTGATGGCGATGTGGTATTGATTTGTAGTGTAAATCATAACGACACATTGACGATCGAAGAATATGACTCACTATTAACTGATGGCTTTCATCTCCGTTATAATATTTTTCGAGAGCAGTATCGTATATCAATAGATTCCATTATAAAAGACGATCAAAATATAGCAGGAGCTATTGATACCATTTTTACACCTAAATTTTCGACTCAAGCTAGAAAGGAAAAATTCGAATTCACCGGATTAGATTCAAAAGGAGATTCCACTTTTATAAATACCGTTGTGTATAATGGCGACTTTTATTCTGATGATAGTTATTTCAGAATCGAATCTTCAGAAAAACGATTAGTGATTCTTCGAAAGAAAGAAATTGGCTATGTTATAGATTACCAGTCAAAATGCGATTCCATCACTTTAAATCTAATTCAAGAGGTCGAAAGGCAAGGCGAAGATTTTTTTAACTTGCTGTCTGCTGAAAATTTAAAATCTGAAAGCTTCAAAGTTTATCCTAATCCGTTTATTGATACAATTGAAATAGAAGGTATTCAAGCAAAAAGAATAGAAATAACAGATATTGATGGAAATACCAATAAGATAAAGATGAATGACCCGAATCATGTTGATTTAAGTTATTTAAATCCCGGAGTGTACGTTATTTCCATATACACCAAGACTAAAAAGTGGACTCAAAAGATTGTTAAGAAATAACTGCTCGCTTGATCATATCGGTGTCTGTTAGTTGAGAGTCTGTTGGTTTTGGGATAGGAATGTTAAAACCATAATATGAACCATAATTTGAAATAATGATGATAATTCTTGGATTTATCAGTGCAGTAGAACTAATAATAGTTCTGTTTTTTCTTTTATTTATTTTAATTCTTCCGCTGATTGCACTTGTAGATATTTTAAAAAGCAATTTTGAAGGAAATAATAAATTAATCTGGGTGATTGTTGTGATTTTTCTATCTGCAGTAGGAGCCCTTCTTTATTGGTTGATCGGCAGAAAACAAAAAGTGGCAGATACGAATCCAGTTTGACCCTCGCTGCAGCGGATTGAAAAGCTTCCTCTCCCAATAACAATAAGGCTTTTGTATGGTTTTGATGTTGGGAATAGCTCTTATTCCATCGCGCAGAGGCCTTCTGACACAGCGCAGCGAGGCTATTCCATCTTGCTGAACGACTATTCCATAGGTCAGCAAGACCATTCCAACGGTCAGCAAGACTATTCCCTTTGGAACCATAAATATTCTCTATGGAATTGTTGTTCTGACTTAGAGAATAGCTATGGTTCCGTGAGGCAGCGAGCTTATTCCACGTGGCTGGACGTCTGTTCGATCGTGCATTTTCCGGCAGAAGTTGTTTGCTTCCCTCCTGATCCTTTGCAGGTCTCCGATAATCGTGATTGTCTCTGTTGTGAGTGGATGAGATGCTGCTCTTATTGACGTATTTCCAGCTTGGCAGGATTGCTCACAATAGCAACAGGATGATTTGTTAGGGGTTAAGACGTGACAATTTTGGCTTTGCAGGAAACGCAAACGTTAAAAATATGGAGGAGACTTTTGACCACGAATGGCCATAAAAAAAGCCGGCGTTAACCGGCTTTCTGAAGTATGTTATAAAAGTTTTATTCTTTGTCGTCGCTTGCTTTTTTATCGCAGCTAGCTTTCTTCTCACAGCAAGCTTTTTTCTCGCTGCAATCTTTTTTCTTTTCACATCCTTCTTTTTTGTCAGCTTTTGCTTCTTTCTTCACTTTATCATCCTTGCTCATTGTGCTCACTTGCTCAGTTTTTGTTTCTTGAACATTAACAGCGTAACTAGCTGATACACCAAAAGCGAAAACAATTGCCAACATTAAAATCAACTTTTTCATAATTTCTCGTTTTTTAAAGTTTATAACGGGAGCAATTTATTAAGAATAATTCTAAATAAAAACAACTTTAACATTTATTTAGAATTATTTTTGTTTTTAACCAACTTACTTAAAACCCTAATTTATTGATTGCTTCAGGAGTGATCAGCGCTTCAAATTCACGTTCTGTAAGTAATTTTTCAGTCAGAATAATCTGGCGAATACTTACTTTTTTATCTTGAGACTGTTGAACAATTTGGGCGCATTTTGCATAACCCAGTGCCGGAATCATAGCGGTAATCATGGCTGTCGAATTTAGCACCTGCTCTTTGCATTTTTCCGGATTGGCCGTAATTCCCCGTATGCATTTATTGTTTAAGCTGATAACTGTTCGCTCTAATAATTGTAGGTTTTCAAGCAAGTTATGAGCAATTGTCGGCATAAACTGATTGAGTTCGAGCGTGCCATTTGACGCCGCCTGTGTAATTACCGTGTCGTTGCCAATGACCTGCATAGCAGCCTGAATGGTGGCTTCGGGTATTACGGGGTTTACTTTTCCGGGCATAATGGATGAGCCCGCCTGAACCGGGGGAAGGTTAATTTCTCCAAATCCGGCATCGGGGCCGCTGGATAACAAGCGCAAGTCGTTAGACACTTTAATCAGGCTGCTGGCACAAGCTTTTAAAATGCCGGATACTTCAACAAAAACATCGGCATTCTGCGTGTTCTCAACCAGATTTTCGGCTCGTGCCAGCGATGTGTTTGTAAGCTCCCGCAGTCGGTCGGTTACCTGAAAAATAAATTGACGTGGAGCACCCAGACCACTGCCAATCGCTGTTCCACCCAAATTGACTACTCGTAATCGTTCTTCGCATTTGTAAATCCGCCAGCGATCGCGGTTGAATGCTTCGGCATAGGCGGCCATCTCGCGCCCCAGCGTGGTTAGTACAGCATCCTGCAGTTGTGTTCTTCCGAGTTTAACGATATCGGCAAACTCTTTTTCTTTTTGCTGAAAGGTTTCCTGTAGCTCTAAAACTGCTTGTTCCAATCGGCGAAGCAGAAAGATAGCGGCAAGTTTTAAAGCGGTTGGATACGTGTCATTGGTAGATTGATGCAGGTTGATCTCGTTGAGAGGAGAGATTGTTTTATAATCACCAAGCGGTTTCCCTACCAGCTGCAGTGCGCGGTTGGCAATCACTTCATTCACATTCATATTGGTTGACGTTCCGGCGCCTCCTTGCAGCGCATCGACAAGAACATGCTCTGTTAGCTGGCCGTTGGCCATTTCCTGACAAGCACGTTCAATGGCATCGCTATTTTCATCATCCGACAAATAGCCCAGCTTTCGGTTGATTTGCGCGCAAGCCAGTTTTACCCAGCCATAAGCTTTAACCAATTCTGGATTAACCGGACGTTGTGTTAGCTGAAAGTTTTCTAAGGCTCGTGTGGTGTGAATGCCGTAAAGCGCATCGATAGGGATTTCCTTTGAGCCTAAAAAGTCAGTTTCAGTGCGTGTCGTCATGGTTTGAGTTTCAAGTTTTGGTTCATTAACAAAAGACATCGGACTGCCCTTGGTTGACCCGATCGACCAATTTTCGGGCTCTTTCTGCTGGTAGTCCTTCCAGATCGGCAATGGTGTTTTCTATTAATTGAATACCTGTTTTATATGTTTCGGGCGATGCATAATTATTGAGGTACTCCATAAAACTCGACAAAGCGTTTGGACCGCAGTGTGCTTTTATCGCTCCGGGTTTGGCGATATCCATGAAATCCTGTCCTGTCCGGCCTAACCGATAACATCCGGTACAAAATGAGGGTATATAACCCATTTGAGCAACATCGCGAATAACTTCATCTAACGAGCGGTGATCACCCAGACTAAATTGGCCGGAAATCTCATCGTCGTGTTCATATCCTCCGGGGTTGGTTCGGCTGCCGGCAGATATTTGCGACACACCTAGTGAGAATGTTTCCGTTCGTGTTTTTGCATTTTCCCGTGTCGACATGATGATGCCGGTGTAGGGAACAGCCAGGCGAAGAATAGCTACTATCTTCCGAAATTCGAAATCGCTGATCGCATAGGGTGGATTTGAGGCCATGTCGGAACCTGTTGCCGGTTCTATACGTGGAACACTAATCGTGTGTGGTCCAACACCGAAAGCTCGCTCCAGTTCTGTAATGTGTTGCATCATTGCCAACAAGTCGAAGCGGTAATCATATAGTCCTAACAGAACGCCAATACCGACATCGTCGATTCCTGCTTCCATCGCACGATGCAAGGCCGTTACACGCCAGTCGTAGTTCATTTTTAGTCCACCGGTATGCACCTTTTTGTAGGTTGGCTGGTGGTAAGTTTCCTGAAAAATCTGGTAAGTGCCAATCTTTTCATTTTTAAGTAATTTGAATTGATCGACTGTGAGTGGAGCGACGTTTACATTCACCCGTCTTATTTCGGCATTGTTTTGCCTGGCTTCGTATACTGAGCGAACAGAATCCAGTACATATTGAAAGTCGTTGTTTGGATAGGATTCACCCGCTACCAGAAGTACCCGTTTGTGTCCTTGTTTGATCAGCATTTCTGTTTCCTTAACAATCTCGGGCTGAGTTAACGAGCGCCGCACGATGCCCTTGTTTTTAGCGCGAAACGCACAGTAGGTACATTCGTTCGCGCACAGGTTTGAGATGTACAGTGGGGCAAAAATAACCAACCGCTTTCCATAAATGGTGTCTTTAATATGGTTTGCTGTTTCGAAAAGTTCTTGCAATTGCACCGGATCACTCATGCTTGCCAGTGCGGCCACATCTTGTAAATTTAAGCCTTTCATTTCTCTGGCTTTTGCTAAAATATCGTTGACCGCTTCAGCTGAGGGATTGCTGTGTTTGTCAAGGATATTGCTTATTTCTTGTTCGTTGATGAACGACTGTGTTGTTGTATGCATCATTTTATTTTTTTGCTAGTCCTGATTTTACCTGAACGCCATTGATAGCTCCCAGACGACCGGTTAGTTTGCCTATTTCGTCGGTGTTGCTGTTTACAACTAATGTGATAACTGATGTATTCCCTTTTATTTTGGGAATGCCTGTTCGGGCAAGAATTAAGTCGGCATGCTCGCTAAGTATTTGGTTTACAACACCTGCTGACTGTTCACGATCTTCAATAATTATTCCTACAAAACCTAGACGATTCTGTGTATTCATGATCTTTTTTTTGTGCAGGAATAGGGGAGTAGCAATACAAAATACCGCTCATGACAAAGAACAGTAGTTGTAACTGATGGATATTTAGTAGTTCCCCCTTGAAGTCAGTCTGTTGACCTTCCCGCAGGTTTCGCTGCAAAACTACAATAGTTTGGTCATATTGTATCAAACAACAGACCTATTTAAATTGAATATGAATAAAAACTTTCGATTTTTCATGAAGAGCATTTAAATAGAAATACTGCAAGTTTTCTTTGAGTTTAGTTTGGGAAAAGAATATGACTATTCTGCATGTTGAGATTTTTGAAAAGTTTATCTTCGCAGGGTGAGAAATGTACAGGAAATCGTTGGTCAGAAATCATTTTCGAAAGCTGATTTATTAACTCTGTTGGAAGCAGAAGGGCAGGATCGGCAATTGCTGTTTGAGGCTGCTCAGGCAAAGAAACTAAAAGTGGTCGGAAAGAAAGTATTTTTCCGTGGATTGGTTGAATTCTCTAATATCTGCTCCAAAGACTGCCTTTATTGTGGAATCAGAAAGAGTAACGAAAAGGTTGTTCGTTACGAAGCTAGCGACGATGAGATATTGGGCGCTTGCCGTTTTGCGTGGGAGAACCGTTTTGGCTCAGTCGTTCTGCAATCGGGTGAGTTGTCGTCACCGGTGTTTATCAATCGGGTTGATCGCTTGGTGAAATCCATCAAAAGATTGTCAAATGACGAGTTGGGAATTACGCTTTCATGCGGAGAGCAGACTCCCAAAACTTATCAACGTTGGTTTAATAGTGGAGCTCATCGGTATTTGTTGCGTATTGAAAGTTCAAATGCAGAGTTATATCAAAAAATTCATCCCAATAATTCGTTGCACTCCTTTGAAAAGCGACTTGAATGTCTCAATTTGTTAAAAGAGTGTGGGTATCAGGTAGGAACCGGAGTGATGATCGGCTTACCTTTTCAGGAGATCGGCCACTTGGCAGAAGACTTGCTTTTTCTTAAAAAACTGGATGTCGATATGGTTGGCATGGGGCCCTATATTGAGCATGAAGATACACCCCTTTATCAATTTCGTGAGCAGTTGGCAACTAAGCAGGAGCGCTTTGATTTAGCTTTGAAAATGATTGCTGTTTTGCGATTGCTCATGCCAGATATTAATATTGCTGCTGCTACAGCATTGCAGGCGATTGATCCGGTGGGAAGAGAAAAAGCCCTGAAAATAGGAGCTAACGTGATTATGCCAAATCTGACTCCTTGCGATTTCCGGAAGGAATATCAGTTATATGAAGATAAACCGTGTTTGGACGAAGATGCAGAACTTTGCCGCAATTGCCTGGAGGCTCGAATTGAAATGGCCGGCAGCGAAATTGGCTACGGAGAGTGGGGCGATTCCAAACATTTTAAAGGGCGAACTGCTCAAAATTGAAGCACTTCCCATTGATTAGAACAACGTTTCTTTATAATTGGCATTCTCCATTTCGTGACGCAGTAACCATTTTTTCCGCCAAACTCCCCCGGCATAACCCACAAGCTTATTATGGCGCCCAATTACCCGATGGCAAGGAACAACGATTGAAAGCGGATTTTTGGCATTGGCTCCTCCCACGGCTCGCACCAGCTTTTTATCGCTAAGTAGGTCTGCCAACTCACTATAGGTAATTTGTCGTCCGTACTCAACTGCTTCCAATTGTTTCCAAACTCTTAGTTGAAATTCGGTTCCCGATGGCTGAATTGGCAAATCGAATTGGAATAAACGACCCGCAAAGTACTCGTCAAATTGCTCAGTGATTAGCTTTTTTAGTTTTGGACAGAAATCGGTTGTATTGACTTCGTGTTCCGTGAAATGAATTCGAGAGATAGCGTTTTCTGATGAATTAATCTGCAGCAATCCAATTGGAGATATGTATGTAATAGATGGCATTGACCTTTTTTGTTTTATTATAGTTAACATTTAGGTAACGTAGAATTAACAAAAAAGTTTGGATGAAAATGAGTTTTAAAGGAAGAACAATTTTGCGGTTCGTCTTTCTTTATTGGTCGATCTGCCTATCGGTTACTGTTGTTAGGTGATTGTGAAAATCCGCCTGGAATGCATCCGTTTTTAGCTACTTTTCGATTAAACTATCGGTTTGTGCCAAGCAGGAAAGCGGGTAATTAATTAAAAGAGTCAGCCTTTATGCAAAAGAGAATAGAAGGCTGACTCGAAGAATTTTCTTTAAAAGCGATCTCTTGGAGTATACTTCGTGTGTAGTAAAAGATGAGATTTTGCCCCCAGCGGCTCGCCCAGATAGTCTTGATAAATTTTAAGTACTTCAGGATTTTCGTGAGACTTTCGCAAGGGCATGCTTTTATCTTCGGCATAAATTGCTTCAGTCCTTTTTTGCCTGATCTCTGGACTTGTAGGAATCGGCTGTCCTCCGCCTCCCAGGCATCCTCCCGGGCAAGCCATTATTTCAATAAAATGATAGTCGTTAGTTCCGTTTTTTACGGCGTCCATTACTTTTTTCGCATTCACCAATCCGTGTGCTACTGCGCATTTCAGTTCAATACCATCCAGGAAACTCCACTCTTTTAATGGATGATCAATTTTAATGCTGGCTTCTTTAACGCCCTCCATACCCCGCACAGGAATGATGTCGAGGTTTTTAAATGGGACCTCGCGGCCGGTAACTAATTCGTAGGCAGTTCGTAGCGCAGCTTCCATTACTCCGCCGGTAGCTCCAAAGATAGCACCGGCTCCTGTCGATTCTCCCATAAGACGGTCGTATTTGGCATCGGGAAGTTTGGCGAAATTGATACCCGCTTGCTTGATCATAATAGCCAACTCACGGGTGGTCAGCACATAGTCAACATCGCGAAAACCACTGTCGTGCATTTCGGGTCGATTGGCTTCAAATTTTTTGGCTGTGCAAGGCATGATTGAGACTGAAACAATTTTGTTGGGATCGATTTTATTGGCTTTTGCATAGTATGTTTTCACAAGTGCTCCGAACATTTGTTGAGGCGACTTACACGTTGAAAGGTTCTCCAAAAACTCGGGGTACATGTGCTCAATGTATTTGATCCAGCCTGGAGAACAAGACGTTGCCAGCGGAAGCTTCACTTGATCGTTTTTTTCTGCAACCACTTTTTTGAGCCTGTTTAGAAGTTCTGTTCCTTCTTCAATAATCGTGAGGTCGGCTGTAAAATCGGTATCCATAACTGAGTTAAACCCCAGCCGTTTGAGTGCTGATACCATTTTGCCTGTCACCCGTTCGCCAACCTCCAGTCCGAGTTCTTCGCCAAGTCCAACACGTATGGCCGGAGCTGTTTGAACAACCACATGCTTTTGTGGATCAGAAATGGCATCCCAAACTTCCTCAATATAGTTGTGTTCAACCAAGGCACCGGTAGGGCAATGATTAACACACTGCCCGCAATTGGTGCACACCACCTCATTCATTGCTTTTTCAAAAAAGGTAGCAATCTTCATTTCATCGCCTTTATAAGCAACCGTGAGCGCATTCACCCCTTGCATTTCAGCACAAGTGCGAACGCAACGCTGGCAACGAATGCACTTGCTGTCGTCTTTTATGATTGAAGGTGAAAACTGGTCGATGGTATAATTTTTCAGGGGAGCTAGTCGCAAAAAGTCCTGCGTCATTATTTTATATTCCGAAGCTAGCGTCTGTAGCTCGCAATTTCCGTTTTTGTAGCACCTGGTGCAATCAGCATTGTGTTCAGAAAGTAATAATTCGATGATGTGTTTGCGCGAGTTTCTTACTTTCAAACTATTGGTGTGAATTTCCATTTCTTCCTCACAAGGAGTAGCGCATGCAGCGGCCAGCCGCTTCTGTCCGGTAACTTCAACCACGCACACCCGGCAATTTCCGGCAATGCAAAGGTCTTTGTGGTAGCAGAGTGTTGGAATAATTATTCCGGCTTTGTTTGCAGCATCCAGTATTGTTTTTCCTTTTTCAATTTCAAACTGAAAACCATTAATCGTGACATTTATTTGATTACTCATTGTTTTTCCTTTTGGTATTAGTAAATCATTTCTTCCCTGAAATTTTCGACAATGGAACTGAACGAATTGGCAACTGATTGCCCCAGCCCGCACTTGGCCGTCAGTTGCATGGTTTCGGTAAGCTTCAGGAGTTTGTTGAGATATTGAGCCGGTTTTTCACCTCTTTTTACTGCTTTTATTCCACTGTGAAGTTGCTGGCAACCCACGCGGCAAGGGGTGCATTGTCCGCAACTTTCCTCGCGAAAAAAATCCAGGTAATTGTCTAGTACATTGTACATCGAACGAGAGCTATTAAACAGCATCATGGAGCCTCCGGTGGGTAATGAAATGCCGGTGAGTTTTCCCCGGTAGCCAATTGTTGTTTTTCCGAAGCGTTTGCGGGGGACCAAAAAACCGGATGCTCCGCCAACCTGAACGGCCTTGGTGTCGCCATCGCCAAATTCAGTTACAAAATCCTGCAAGCTCATTCCCAATTCCAGCTCGTAAATACCTGGCTTTGGTGTATCGCCCGAAACGGAAAATAGCTTTGAACCACGAGAATACTGCACGCCCAGGTCGTAGAATTTTTTTGCTCCGTACTTGAAAATGGTAAAAGCGTGTGCCAGGGTTTCAACATTATTCACAACTGTGGCTTTTCCCTGATAACCGAATGATGTCGGGTAGGGTGGTTTGTTGCGAGGTTCACCCCGCTTTCCTTCCATCGACTCAAAAAGTGCTGTTTCCTCGCCGCAAATGTAGGCTCCGCTGCCAAGGAATATTTTCACCTTAAAATTGAGACCTGCTTTTTTGCAGTAGTGTTCAAACTCGCCAATTACTTTTGTTAATTCGGGAACCAGAAATTTATATTCGCCACGCAGGTAAATAAAACCTTCTTGCGAATTAACAACATGGGCGCAAACAGCCATCGCAGTTAGCACTTTATAGGGAACCTCCGAAAGGATTTCGCGGTCTTTGAATGTTCCCGGTTCTCCTTCGTCGGCATTGCAAATCACGTATTTTTTATCCGATTGGTCTTCGGCTGTTAATTTCCATTTTAAGCCGGTCGGAAATCCTGCTCCTCCGCGCCCCTTAAGTTCTGAACTCATCAATTCGTTAATCAGTTCCTGAGCGGGTCTCTTTAAGGTTTTGTCGAGAATTTTTTTCCAGTCGTTGTCATTTTTAAAAATGAAATCGGCTCTTTTTAATTGATATGTTGCTGCAACCATAATGTTGTATTTATTTTTTAAGGTACTGGGTTAAAATATCTCTGACAGACTCAGGAGTAAGTTCCGTGTACACTTCGTTATTGATCAGCATTGCCGGAGCCTTGTGGCACCAACCCAGACAGTTGGTTTGTAGTAGCGAAAATTTACCGTCTGGCGTGGTCTCACCCATGCCAATTTTCAACATGTTTTCAATGGTTAGTAGAATTTGGTTTTTGCCTTTCATCGAACAAGTGATTGTTTTGCATACCCGAATAATATAAGTACCCATTTTTTGATATTCGAGAAACGAATAGAACGTCGCCGTGCCATAAACATCAGCTGCAGGCATGTCCAGTTCACGGGCAATTTCAATCATCGAATACTCCGACAGATATTTTTCCTGTTCGACAACGCCTTGTAAAATTGGCAATAAATTGGTTCGATTTCTTCCGTGTTGGCTTGCCAGATTTTTAATCAGATCTTGTACTGGATCCATGTAGATTGAGTTATTGGTTTTTAAACGATGATAATAGTAGTTGTTTGAAAAAACGCCTAATAAAAGGCTGGGTCGGGTCCGTTGATGACTTTGCTTTTTTTAGAGTGTAAGTAAAGATCATTTGTGCACTTTAGTGGTAAAATTAAGAAGGGTGAATCGATTTATATAGAGACATTTGTCAGAATATTAAAATAGTAATCTGTTTTGCAGCATAGTTTAGTTATTTACCCCATCGTTGAAGTGATTTGTGGCGTCATCGTGCTTATTAAGAATTATTTGATCTTTTAATTCTTATAATGCCCGGCTGAAGTGTATTTTTGCGGAGAAGAATCAACAAAATTATGGCAATAGAAATAGAAAGGAAGTTCCTGATTAATGAGGAGCTACTTCAAAAGCCCGTGAAAAAGATAAGTATGGTGCAAGCTTACTTGCAAACAGATCCGGATCGAACAATTCGTGTTCGGATTACCGATGAAGCGGCTTTCCTTACAATAAAGGGACGAGGAAACGGAATTTCGAGACCGGAGTTTGAATATCAAATTCCGGTTGATGATGCCGAAGAGCTATTAAAGTTAGCTGTGTATCCACCAGTTGAAAAGGATCGTTTCCATATTGTCGTAAATAATCGCACTTGGGAAGTTGACTTTTTTAAGGGAGCCAACAAAGGACTATTTTTAGCAGAATTGGAGCTAGATGCTGAAGATGAGTCTTTTGAAATGCCAATCTGGATCACAAAGGAAGTAACCGGTCAGGAGAAATATCATAATTCGTATCTGGCAAAATATCCATTTTCTACCTGGAAATAGTCGAATGGCTTAATTTTTGTGCGTTGAGCACAAGATTTTTTTGTGTGCGTCGTTTTTAAGAAAAGCCAATATAACCCGTTTTAGTTTATGAGAAGCAGATTAATACTAGCTGTTACTTTTTTCCTTGTCGTTTTTTGTGTCGTTTCTAAGGCCGAAGAGTCGCCTATTAGAAACCAGAAAAGTTCTTCAATTGATTCGGTTCAAGTCAGCGTTGATTACCTTAACCATTTTTTATATCAGAACAGCGATTGGATCCCAGTCGATAATGAGCTTGGGAAAAGCCTGAAAGGCTTGGTTCACTTTGCTGAGGATGAAGATATCGATACGATACTGTACAAGCTTGAAAAGTATCGCATGGTAGATGATCCTAGTTTTTTTTATCGGCCGATAGATCGTGTTTCCGATTCGTTAGAAGTAGCGGGCTATGTGTCGAAAACGGAATTGGATGAGAAATTGAGTCGTAAGGAACGATCCATTCGGTCAACAATCGTAAAAGATGAGATTGCTGTCCCTGAGGAAATTTTTGAAAAACTGGATGAGAAAGTGAATCTGCTGGCAAAGGATGAGGTTGATTTCCTGTTAAGAGATTCTCTTGTCATTTTACCCGATAGCTTAAAAGGGTTTGATGTAATTCCTGATTCAATTATTAGTAGTCCGGCAGACTTTATACGCCTGCAAAAAATGGATAGTCTGAAACGCATACTGCTCGAAGAAGCCCGTATTCATTATAATAATAATATGCTGAATTTTTATATAGACTCAGTCAGCGATGCTTATCGGACTCAGTATATTCAGGAATATGTCCAAAAGGAAAAAGCTGATCTGGTTGATTCAATTCGGGCTCAAAACAGGGAAATACTGAGAAAATACAATCAGGCGGTGATGAAGGCAATCAATGATTCGATCTCAAAAAAGATTGATGTGTTAACCAATTTTGCTAAAAAGGATTCGGTAAATATATGGGTGAAAAACAGTGAAGGAGATTCAACAAGAGTTATCCTTCGCAATAATGCTAATCGTTATACCCGAATGTTTCTAAAAAATGAGCAAAAGGATTCCTTGGGTATCCGTATTCATAATGATGGTAAAAACTCGATGCAGATTTTTATTGATGATGCCGTGACCCTTAAGCGATTTTCAACTCAACAAACAAAGGCTTTCGATTTCGATCAGTTTGAACCCGAGAGTAGCCTTCGTTCAATTGATCAACGCTATAAGGTGATTACTCCGTGGAGTTTAGGGGGCGATGGGAATTTTGGTTTTTCTCAAACTGCACTGAGCAATTGGAAAAAGGGTGGGAAGAGTGCTCTTTCTACTTTGCTGGTTTTAAAAGGATTTGCGAATTATTCGTACAAAAAAGTAAAGTGGGAAAACTCAATTGAACTTCGAAATGGCTGGATAAAACCATCAGGAGTGATCCAGAAGAATGATGATAAATTTGAATTTATCTCGCGTTATGGATTAAGTGCCTTTAAAAAATGGTATTATAGTGCGGAGATCGATTTTCAAACTCAGCTGTTTAACGGTTATAATTACCCAGATAAAGAGACTAAAATTTCAGCATTTTTAGCTCCGACAAAAACATTGATTAAGATTGGTTTAGATTATAAACCGAACAAAAACTTTTCGCTGTTCCTTTCACCTTTTACATCCAAAACGGTTTATGTGAGAGACACCGCTGAGGTGGACCCAACTAAGTTTGGAATTGATAAAGGAAAGAAACGCTATTGGGAACCGGGTTTAAATGCCGATGTTTCGTATAAAACAGACATAACGCCTGATATTTCTTATCAGATGAAGTATAAGATGTTCATCAATTACAGCTCCCCTTTTTCAAAATTCGATGTTGATTGGGAAAATAATTTCGTAATGAAATTGAACGATTTTATCAATCTTCGGGCAATGTTGCATTTTATATACGACGATAATGTGAAATTCAAGGTGGGAGAAAGGGCTGATGGAAGTGATATCCTGGAGCCCAGATGGCAAATCAAAGAATTTGTAACCATTGGCTTTTCCTATAAACTAAATAAACGTATCTTCCGACGAGAAAAAGTAAATTAAGAGATGAAGGATTATAAAAAATATTTTAGTCTGGATGCCAGTCCGGCGGATGTGTACAATGCGTTGACTAATAAAACGATGCTTGAGATATGGACAGGTGAAGCTGCCGTGATGGAGGAAAAACCGGATACTGAGTTTTCGCTTTGGGAGGGAAGTATAAGTGGTAAAAACCTGGAGTTTGAAAAGAACCACAAGCTTGTTCAGGAATGGTATTTTGGCGACCAGGATGCTGCATCGATTGTGACCATCAAACTGCATAAGGATGGGGACGGTACGAGCATGGAAGTTCGCCAAAGTAATATCCCCGATGAAGCGTATGATAATATTGTTGAGGGCTGGGAGGAAGATTATTTTGAATCTCTAAATCAGCTGTTTGAGCAATAAGCCATTCAAAAAATATAGAAAAAAGGACGGGATATCTCAAACTTGAGATATCCCGTCCTTTTTTACAAAATATGTTCTTCTATTTTTTGCCCGAATTGCTCACAAATGCAATGTGTTTGCTATCGGGTGACCAGGAAGGTACATTAATGGTTCCCTGCCCACCATACAGATAGGCAATTACTTGAGGTGCACCTCCGCTGGTGGGCATCAGGCGAAGCATCACTCTTTTGTACGAAGGATGGGAGTTGAACTCAATATCAGCAGGAAAGGATATAAAAGCAATCCACTTTCCATCCGGCGAAATGTGAGGAAACCAATCATTGTACTCATCAAAGGTTAGTTGTTCATGATCGCTTCCATCAGGTTTCATGCGCCAAAGTTGCATGGTGCCGGATTTACTTCCATTGTAATAAATATATTTTCCGTCAGGCGAAAATTCGCAGCCGTCAACATGCTCACCGGGCTGACTATTGGTTAGTGCAACTTCTTTTCCTCCGTCAATGGAGTTTTTGTAAATGTTGAATACATGGCTTCCACTGCGTTGAGCAACATAGAGTACTTCGTTATTATTAGGAGCCCAGCCATGCCAGTATGAGGGAGCCTCTTCGGTAACCAGTTGTGGTGTTCCGCCCTCTAAAGGCAAAACATATACCCTTGACCCACCACCGCCTTTTTGCATTTGGCTGTGATGGCTAATTGCAAGCATCTTTCCATCGAATGAAATTCCATGATCATTATTGAGATTATCGGCAAAATCGGTGTTTAATTTTTCTAAATTACCACCTTCAATCGGAATTTTGTAAAGAGAACCATCCATGTTGAATAATAGCTTTCTGCCATCAGTCATCCAGTTTGGTGCTTCAAAACGATCATTTTTTTCGTAGATGATTTTCCGTTCTCCATTAAAAATATTCATTGTTTCAAGTCTGCACCCAAGCCAACCTTCTTGTCCCGGGTCATAGTCGTCTGACACAGGTTGATCAATTCGAACGTTCCAGATTTTTGCTTTTTCGATTACATCCGGATTATGAGAATTGACAAATAGGCCTGCAAATACTTTCTCCGGTAGGCTTTCCATAACCTGTGAGCCAATTAGCTGTAGTGGTTCTCCAATATGAGCAGCCCGAAAAATCATCTTTTTACCTTTGCGTTCGAGTTGTAATATTTGGTAATTTGGTTTTGGAGCAAATCGTTCATCTTCCGGATCGCGCATAAATGCCCCTTTTAAAGGTCGCCACTGCATTACGGTTAACCCATCTCCATGAAGAACAGCAGAACAGTGTGCATCATTTTCTTCTTCAGAAGCTCTAACCATCCAGCCGATTTTTCGATTCGGATCAGTTCCTTTTTCAACAAAAGAAAAATTGGCTGTCAATATGAAATCACCTTCCAATTCGTTGTATAGGTAATGAAACTCATCTCGTTCGAACCAAATATTGTAACCAGATCCCCCGATTAAGTATTCTTGGGTTTCACTATTGTAGTTTGCAGAACCACTAATCTTGGGGTTTCCAATGTCTTTATTATTACTAAATATACCTGTCGGGAGTTGTGCAAAAAGCGAAGAGAGATTAAAGCACAGAAGAAAGAAAATTAAGTATTTCATAGTTAGTCATTTCGGTTAGAATAGCTAAAGGTAAAAAAATCAGAAGAGGATTTTGAATGCTATAAAGCAAAAATGATCTATTTGTACAAGCAAAAAAAACCTGTGAGCAGAAGCCCACAGGTTATCAGTTTATTTAGCAATCTATTATTTTTACATTAAGCTCAATGTAACGGTTAAACCGGCCATTACAACAGAAACCATGGTCATCAATTTAATTAAGATATTAAGTGATGGGCCTGACGTATCTTTAAACGGATCGCCGACAGTATCGCCAACAACACCGGCCTTGTGGGCCTCGCTACCTTTTCCACCGTAGTTTCCTTTTTCAATATATTTTTTGGCATTATCCCAGGCACCACCAGCGTTATTCATAAATACAGCCAATGTAAATCCTGAGGTTAAGCCACCGGCAAGTAAGCCAATAACTCCGGCAACACCCATTGATGCTCCAACAAGCACGGGAACGATGATGGCAACCAATGATGGCAACAACATTTCTTTTTGGGCTCCAATGGTTGAAATTTCAACACACTTGGCATATTCAGGTGTCGCAGTGCCCTCGAGGATTCCTTTTATTTCGCGGAACTGACGACGCACTTCTTCAACCATAGCACCAGCGGCACGCCCAACTGCTTTCATGGTCATCGCACTAAAAACAAATGCCATCATAGATCCCAGGAACAAACCTCCCAAAAACAAGGGGTTGAAAAGCGTGATATCGTAGGCAGCTGAAAAATCCTTTACAGAAGCCATATTGAGCTGAACGACTTTAATGCCTTCTTCAACGTTAGGCACGACGTCGGTATAAAAAGCGAAATCGCCGACACGCACAAAACCTTCTCCGGCATTAGCAATTTTGCCAAACCACAAGCGAATTTCTTCCATGTAAGCTGCAATCAAAGCCATAGCTGTCAGTGCGGCTGATCCGATAGCAAAACCTTTTCCGGTCGCGGCGGTTGTGTTTCCAAGCATGTCCAAGGCATCGGTACGTTCACGAACCTCTTTGGGTAGTTCGGCCATTTCAGCATTTCCTCCGGCATTATCAGCAATAGGACCAAAAGCGTCGGTTGCCAGCGTGATTCCAAGTGTTGAAAGCATTCCAACCGCAGCAAATCCAATTCCATAAACTCCCATCGCAAAGTGATCAAAACCTCCTGCTGACCAAAAAGAACCAATGATTCCGAGTACGATTGTTACAACGGGAATCCAGGTTGAGTACATTCCGACAGCTATACCGTCGATAATTGTTGTTGCAGGTCCCTGTAGTGCCTGGGCTGCAATCCCTTGAGTAGGCTTGTATTCATCCGATGTGAAATATTCAGTTGCTTGACCAATAATTACGCCGGCAGCTAGTCCAATGATTACAGCACCAAAAACGCCCCAGGTAATCCATCCCATGTAAACCATTCCAATCATTGCCACCAGCACCAATACCGACGAACCGCCGGTTCCGAGAAGAAGCGCATTCAGTAGGTTTTTCTGTGTTGCAGATTCTTTCGTACGAACCATGAAAATACCAACAATAGAGAAAATAATACCAATTGCGGCTACAAGCATGGGGGCAATTACGGCCATTTCGGTCGTCATTCCCGAAACTTGTAATGCAGCAACTGGCAGGGCAGCACCCAGCGCGGCGGTTGCTAGAATAGATCCGCAATAAGATTCGTAAAGGTCGGCACCCATACCGGCGACATCTCCTACGTTGTCTCCTACGTTATCGGCAATTGTAGCGGGATTACGGGGATCGTCTTCAGGAATCCCAGCTTCTACTTTTCCAACAAGGTCGGCACCTACATCGGCAGCTTTGGTATAAATTCCACCTCCCACACGAGCGAAAAGTGCTTGTGTTGATGCACCCATTCCGAAGGTAAGCATGGTGGTTGTAATTTCCACTAGCTTTTGTGCTTCACTGGTTCCGGCATGTACGAAGTTCAACCCAATTAGATGAAACCCGTTAGTCATGTGCTCGGGGGTAAAGATTACGCTGTTTAGGAACCAGTACCATAAGGCAATGTCTAACAGTCCAAATCCTACAACAATTAAGCCCATTACGGCACCACTTCGGAAAGCTACTTTCAACCCTTTGTTTAGTGATTGAGAAGCACCATGAGTTGTTCGTGCTGAGGCAAAGGTGGCTGTTTTCATTCCAAGAAAGCCACAAAGGCCAGAGAAAAAACC
Source organism: Sunxiuqinia sp. (assembly GCF_055140945.1). Lineage (NCBI taxonomy): Bacteria > Pseudomonadati > Bacteroidota > Bacteroidia > Marinilabiliales > Prolixibacteraceae > Sunxiuqinia > Sunxiuqinia sp. The sequence continues at coordinate 12,709 of NZ_JBSQYS010000023.1, read as the reverse complement.
ACCAGTTAAAAAGGCAATGGGTACAAACGGATTCTGTACACCAAGGTATGCCAAAAGCAATAAAATAAGTAAAAGAATAAGAAAAACGATGCCAACAACTTTATATTGGCGATACAAATACGCCATTGCCCCTTCGCGAACATATTGAGCGATTTCAATCATTCGTGGTGTGCCTTCCGAATTCTTCATCATTGATTTGAAGAAAAACCAGGCAAAGACAAGAGCCAAGATCGAACATAAAGGAATTATCCAGAATATAGCATTCATAAGAAAAATTAGTTTTTTGCAACGCTGTTGCGGTTAGAGATTTATTTTTTTTGTTTTTACAAACAGCCCTCAAAATAGTAAATATTGATGACTGAAAAGTACCCTATCAACTGTTATATGGCAGACCGCTTGTAAGGTTTTTGAAGTAAGTAAAGATAATTAAAAATGGCTGAATCGATTCTTTTTAGCGTGCAGGGATGTCAATTTGTAAAGATTCTAAAGTAATATGTGTTCAATTAACACTTTTGGATGAGGGTGTTTGGGAGCGATCTTATTTTTGAGGTGGCTTTTGAACGACCTCTTTTCCTCTCCACTTTCCTGTAAAGTAGTAAATAATAAGAATAATTGTACCGGCAAACCACCCTGTCGGTTCAGCCCACCAGATGCCATTTACGCCAATGTGGTCGGATAAAAAATAGGCCATCGGAATGCGAAAAACATACAATGCCGTAAGTGTGGTAAGCATGGGGATAAAAGTGGCTCCCGCACCACGCAGAAACCCGGTAAATGTAAACATAACAGACAACAGCAGGTAAAATGAAGAAACGATGACCAGGTAGTCTTGCCCGATTGCAATTACAGCCGGATCAGGGGTGAATAGCTTAATCAGGTATTTTCCGAATACGATGATAATGACAGATATAAAGGCCGAATAAATCAAAGAAAACAGGAGGGTGATTTTAAGGCCTTTCTTTGCCCGATCTTCTCGGAAAGCTCCAAGATTTTGTCCGGTAAAGCTCGAAAGGGCTGAAGAAAAAGTTATCGCTGGCATTTTGGCAAAAGAGTCAATTCTGATTGCAGCTGAGTAGGCTGCCACGGCATTGGTGCCAAAACCGTTCACAATAACCATAATGGCCATCATCCCAAAAGCGACAAACGACTGCTGAAAACCGGTTGGAAGTCCGATGCGTATGCAGCTTTTGAATATCTCTTTGTCGAACACGTATTTGCGGAACGACAGTTTAATAACCGCATGTTTCTTATTTAAATACCAGGCAGCGGTAAAAAAAGCACTGGCCTGTGCTATCACTGTTGCAAATGCTGCTCCCTCAATTCCCCATTTAAAAACCAGGATAAAGAGTAAATCTAAAACGATATTACTAAAAGTTGAAAAGATCATAAAGTAGAGCGGTGTTTTTGCATCTCCCAAACCTCTTAAAATAGAGGTGATTCCAGCGAATCCGAAGAAGAAAAACATTCCCGTTAAGTATATCTTAATGTAACTGACAGCTTCGGGCAAAATAGCAACTGGCAATTGCAATAACCGGAATATTTCTTCGCTGAAATAAATACCGAGTGAAGTGACCACCAGCGAGGCAGCAAGGAAAAAGATAAAAATGGTATCGATTGTTTTGGATACATTCTCCATCTGTTTAGCTCCAAAATATTGCGAAACAACTGTTGAGGCTCCGGAGCCAACTCCAATAATCAGAGAGATGAGAGTGAAAATAATTGGAAACGATGCGCCAACAGCGGCCAGTGCCTCTTTTCCCAGGTAATTTCCTACGATAATACTGTCGACAATATTGTAAAGGTTCTGAAATAAATTACCAATAACTAAAGGGACAGAAAAATTCAGGATAATTTTTGCTTCACTTCCAACCGTAAAATCTTTCATTCTCTTTTATAACAGAATGCAAAGCTGAGTATTTTAAACTTCTTTTCAAAATGAACAATGCGTATACAACATCAGCTGATAAAATGGATTTTTTTCAACTCTTTGGAGATGATTTCTAAAATTTACTGGAATAAACTTTCATGCTCAATAGAATAATTTAATTTTGTATTGAAAGCAATTGATGGTATGAAACGAGCACGTAAAAGCTTTTACACACAGAAGAATAATTTTATGCGAGTTCCATGTGATGCCATAAAAAAACAAACAATTATAATCGGATGAAAAAGCGGGTGTTATTTGTCTGTTTAGGAAATATTTGCCGGTCGCCCAGTGCAGAGGCGGTATTTAATTCTGTAATTCAGACACAAGGATTGGAAGATCAAATTGAATGTGATTCGGCCGGAACAACTGGATATCATGCGGGAGAGCCGGCAGACCGAAGAATGCAGGGACATGCCATTCAACGTGGTTATCGGTTGACATCCATCTCGCGCCCGGTAAATCCCGAAAGAGATTTCCATGATTTTGACTACATTATTGGAATGGATGATAACAATGTTTGGGATTTAAAAAAAATGACATCGAAGCCCGAAGAGATCAGGAAGATTTATAAGATGACAGATTTTTCATCGGGCAATCAGTATAAATTAGTTCCTGATCCGTATTATGGGGGAGAAGAAGGATTCGAGTTGGTGTTAGATATTCTCGAAGATTCCTGTCGTGGACTACTTAAAAAAATGCAGGAGTAGTATTCAGGCTTTCTGTTGCCAATTGCCAGAGTATTTTTCTCCAGTTATATTTTTGTTGACCGGCAGGCTATTAATAGATATTACAAGACGCAGCTGTTCAAAAAGCTAGAAACATTAAGATAAAAATTTCCAACCATGAAGATTGATCAGGCCATTTTTTATTCATCGATTGCAAAGTATTACAATCAAATATTTCCATTAAACGAAAATCAAGTTCAATTTGTGAAAACAAGCCTTGGATCGCTTGATGGCAAAAATATCCTGGACATTGGTTGTTCCACTGGTCAGTTGGCTATGAAATTAGCCTCCGCAGGAGCCCAGATTACAGCAATCGATTTAAATGAGGAAATGATCAACATAGCTGAGAAGGAGAATCATTTTCCCGGTTTGTCGTTTCAGGTTGGCAATATGCTGGAAGCCGGGACTTTTTCTACTGAGTCGAGCTTGGATGCTGTTTTATGTTTTGGAAATACCTTGGTACATCTGGATTCGATCAATGAAATTGCTCAATTCTTTAAAGCTGTTGCCAAAGCATTGAAGCCGGGAGGAAGATTTATGATCCAGATTCTGAACTACGATTACATTCTTGATCATGAAGTGGAAGAACTTCCATTGATAGATACTCCAAAAATAAGTTTTATCCGGAAATATGATTTGCCGACAGAAGATGAAGAGAAGGTCATTTTTAACACAGAGCTGGTAATTAAAAACAGTCGCGATTCCTTGTTTCATGCTTCACGATTACTCCCGATACGGAAAGAAGATTTAAATGCTTTGCTGAAACACTATGGCTTTGAGCGCATGGTTTATTATGCAAATTTCCAAAAGAAGCCTTACGGCGGAAATCATTTACCACTGATTGTTACGGCAGAACGATCAGCTTCTTAATTCGCTTTTTTTAACCGTTTTTTCCGATACGCTTTCCACCAAATCACAAAACCACTGACGAGGACCATAATCAGGCAGAGGCCTGATAGAGGAACATACAGAATGTAGAAGGGGCCAATGAGATGCTCAAATATCCGTCCGGTATGCACTTCCAGTGCGGTATTCCAGAGTGAGATCGGCGATTTTTTCAGAACCTCATTGGGCATTTCCCAGTTTGGCATATTTTCAAAGTTCTGCATGCCGAGACTGTAATCGAATAGATAGTGAGCATTTTTACTGAACTCAAAATATCCGGTAATGAGGTGGTCTGATATTGGTCGGCCGCTACTGGCTTGGGGTGGCTTTTGGCTGAATGCATCAAGTACGGACTGGTTTTTTAGATCCCAAATGAATAGCCCGCTAAATGAACCAACCAAATAGCTGGTTGAGCTGAGTGGCTCTAGCACATTGCACCCCATCACACTCACCGGAGGTTGCCCGCTTGCTTTTTTTAGTGTTTGGCTTAGTCCCTCATTGGCCAAATAAAAACCATCGGGGGTTGAAATGAGATACGATTTTAGTGTTTCGTTCCACGTTCCACGTCTTAGTTTGTCAAACCACGGATTTGGATCGTCTAAATGAGTTCCCGGTATTAATCCAACTTTCGAGTTCGCGATTGGAATCAACAATGGAGGACGTAAAAACATACCCGCTGTCGTGTTCAGAATTAGAAAAACAATGAAGGTGTAACCCACCACGTTGTGCCAACGGAGATTAAGTTTCCGGGTGGCGGTGAGTTTCGAATTGTCTTTTAGCTTCTTTCTTCGGCGCTTAGCAATTTTAGGAAAGAAAAAATGAAGCAAGCCGGTAACGGATAGTAAAATGGTTACCAAGCCAAGCAAGTCAACAAAAAGCTTTCCGGCTAATCCAAATAGCTCGCCGCTATGTAGTTCCCATAGGGTGTTGAATAAACCAGTTTTTCGCTCATAGTCAACAGGCTTGGGCAGCTGAATAACTTCAAATTGGTGGTTGCCGACCGACTTCAGTAAATGATGACGACTCATCACCATCAGCGTGTCTTCCTTGATGAACAAATCTGTTAGCCGGGTTTCTTTTGTGGGTAGTGGAATGTGTTGCCACTTTTCGCTGCCTATTTTTCTTTCGTAAAGTCCAAAGTGAGTCGCAGCAAATAAGGTATTCTGAAATTTTTCAACCTTGTAGATTTTTCTTTTGTCGATTCCCTCAGGAAAACCAGTGTTAAAATCAGCTATTGTATTTCCGTTTTTCTTCCAAACGCCTATGTTTCCGTAGAATATAAAGTTTGCTGAATCTACTGGCAAACCGCCACGCACTGCTGCCAGATTCCAGTTTTTGTATTGGTAGTCGGAAGGAAGCCAGTTTCGATTAATGTCGATGGAAGAAACCACGGACCGGTGGTTCATCACAATGCCGGATAAGGCGAAAAGAATTGCCAGAAATGCAATGATTACTCCGGGCCATTTGTGCAACTTTCGGAACAGTTTTAAGAGTTTATTTTTTCGCTTCATGAATGACTTGTAGTTGATAATCTCATTTGAGACGATCTTGATTTCTGCTTTGCAAAATTAAGCGAAGTCTGATCTTAACATGTATCTAATGTTACAAATCAACGAAATGTTAGTTGCTATAGGTGTGTACGCTATTCTGAGCCGTTGGCAAGTAATTCACCCCAAACCAACAAACCAGCAATAACGCAAAAGCAATCAGAAGGATCCACATAGCCTGTTCGTTTCGTTTTAAGTGTTTATACCGATGATGAATGTAAATCAGGTATGCGCTCCATGTAATAAAAGCCCAGGTTTCTTTGGGGTCCCAAGTCCAGTAATGTCCCCAGGCTTCCTTCGCCCAAAGTGCGCCAAAGAGCAAACCCATGGTTAAAAATGAAAAGCCCAGGTACACGAAATTATCAGCCAGAGATGGAAGTGCTTGCCAGTCTTTATTACGATAATTTTGATAGATGGCTTTTAGAGCTACTAAGCTCGAAGCGGCCAACAAGGCATAAGCAAACATGTACACGATAACATGCGGAATAAACCAAACACTTTGCAGTGCCGGCATTAGGCTTTTATCGTGTGTTTCAGGGTTTAAATAGTTGATGACAATAAACAGCCCTCCCATGAACAGGCTGTATGCTAACAGCCATTTATATTTCCAGCGGGCAAAACTTACCAGCCCAATTGCTGGTAATAGCAAGGAATACCACAGCCGGGTTTCTCCCAAAGTCCGCATGGGCGGACGGTCAATTTTTGTCCATAGAATGATGATGAACAATGACAGGCTCAAAATTCCGCCGAAAGCCAGAAGAGACGGAAGATATTTTTGTATTGATTTATTAGCAGACCGCAAAAATAAGCTACCGACGCTCGCCAGCCAAAAGAACAAGGTGATAACAACATAAACTTCAAAATTAATCCATCCCATTACAATTGTTCCTTTCTCTTTTTTGTTCCATCCCGAAACAAGAACAGTGTTCCGGCCAACAACATGAAAATGCCTAAGTAAACTGCCGGAATCCATGGATCTCGCACCAGCTCAATCACACTCAAGGTAGACCACTTACCCATTTCAGTGTCGTAACTTAGTTGATAAAGTTTCCATCCTCCCAGCTTAAATGGTTTATTCACTTCCAGTGTAGTTTCCAGTTGTTGGCCATCCTGGGTGAAAATTCGAATAGCCGACTGATACTTTTGTGGCTCGGGCGGTAGCATTACAATGGAGTGCTCACCGCTGATCTTAAAAGCGTACGGTTGTTGCCTGAAGCTTCCTGAGCTAACCCAGCCGTTTGTTGTTTCCCCAGTTTTGGTATGTGTAACTTTAAGTTGCGCAGCAGGCGGCGATCCGATTTCATTCACCCGTTCAAATCGATTGCCAATGAGGCCAGCTTCGCCTAGCAGTTTTTCAACTTCAACCTTGTAGCTTAACAATTGGAAAGGAGCTTCTGCAACTGAAAAATACTGGTTCTTTTTGCCTTCTGTTACCACCTTTCCTGTTTCATTATCAATCAATGTTAGCTTGGGGGGATACTCATCAATACTGAAGTTGAGCAACTCAATCGCGATGGGGAGCTCAATCACTTGTCCGCGTTGATTGGTTGCCCGCCATTCCGCCTGACCTTCCTGACAATTCATACTTAGTCGTTGCAGGTCGCTGCTCCCCAAGGCAGCTGCAGTCAGGGCAATCCACAATCCCAGATGGTTTAAAATATAACCTGTGTTTTTTAGTTTGAAGGGGATGAAGCGTTTCAAAGTCGCCAGTCCGAGACTGGATAAAAAATAGACGTTTGCCAAAGCAAAAAGCCAGCTGCTTGTCAACTGATTTAATCCGGTCAGGTTGATGATTAAGGATGGCGACTGCTGGTGTTGAGGGATAATTCCCATCAGAATAGCCAACCCACAATAAAAAGCAGCTGAAGTTACCGCAGCGGGAACCGAGGATAGCCATTTGTGGAAAGCTGATTTTTTTGAGAAGAAATGAATTCCCAGTAAAATGGAGATAAACAATAGTCCAAGAATCAGATTTCCCGGCCACCGAGGAATTTGTGCTTTTAGGGAAGGAAAAAATGCCTGCCAAACGATTCCCAGTATTGCCAATCCACCTACAACAATCCAACCTTCACGATACGACCAGGGCGTTTGCCAGGTACTTCTCTTCGTCATACTTAGTTAAAAAATTTGGGGTTTACACTTAACATCAGCCAACTCCAGTAATTCGTGGCCGTATGATCTCCTCCTTTGATTAATTCCATGTTTTCGCCAGCAAACATAATCGAAAGTCCACAGCTCAATTTAGCTTCAGGACTAACTTTCCAACCCGCTCCTAGATCCAACTCAGTACCCAGATAGTTGGAGGCGTCAGCATTAATTTTAGCTGCTGCTGAAAAATAATGGACGTGAGCATTCAGGCTCCACTGGTTTTTTGAGTAATTGTACTTTGCATAGATGTCATTCAATCCAACATTGTTGGCATGGTTGCCCACATAGAAATAGTCCATGAAACCATTGAATTTATGGTTGGTGCCATACAAGGGAGTGAATGATTTGTTTTTATCATCATCGTATGCAGTTCCCGAAAGCCGCTCGTATCCCCACGTAATTCCTCTTGGGCAAGTCGCTTCAAGCAATACGTTGTAAGCGCTCAACTCCTTGCCATTGCCGGTTTTACCTGTTTGTAGATAAGCATTGGCGGCTAAATTAAATTGGCCTAGTTGAAACCTTGTGTGACCACCCAGCGTCTGACTGTAGTTTACTTCTTGTCCGTCGGTGGTTAGTTGAGGAACGCCGTTGTTTAAAGCAAGCAAGCTCAAACTGGAGTTGTTCCATTTTTTATTAACCCAAACAAATTGCAAATTTTTATAGGCGTCATTTCCGTCAAAAATATTATTGGTTGGATTTGTGTTTCCGTGATGAGCAATACCCAAATGCAGACTAATTTCACTTTGGTATTTCAGGATTGCCAAATCGTGCGAACGTGCCTGATGTGCCCAGCCCACATTTCCAAAGATGCGGTGGTCATCGTAGACTAATTCTTGTCGTCCGGCTTTGAGTGAAAATTCCGGAGTGAAAAATATTTCGGCCCATGCCTGATGTATTGAAGTGGCATAGTCTTCGTTTGCAACTAGCTGTGTCTGACTCCCCCAAGTCCGAACGTCTTGCAATACCAAATAGGTCATAACTTTTTCGGATTGGTACCAGGCGTTGAGTCGCGTTCGCTGAGCTGTGAATAATGATGCATCCTGATCGGCGGCAGCCAGGCTTTTATAGCCATGGCTCAACTCCGTGCGAGGTCGAAACTCGCCGCTCAACGAGAACTGCGCATAGGTTTTTGATATCGTCAGCGCCAGAACGATAACTAATCCAATGACTGATATCTTCTTCATCGTAATATTGGTTTAGTTTCGTTTGATATCCCAGGAGGCTTCTCTTTCTTTGGCTTGTTCAAGCCATTGAGGAACCACTGTTTCTAAAAACTCTTCTTTTTCCTTATTTAGTTTGGCCATATCCAGACCGATGAATTCCTGCGCTTTGGCTTTGGTTGAAATATCGGGGTAAGGTAACTCTTCGTTAAAACCTTTTGAAGCCAGCAAACGCGACAGTTTAATTCTGGTTTCCTGAGCGATGGTAATTCCGGTTGAAATAATCCGGCTGGTTTCAAGTGGAGCGTGGAACGAACCACCGTGAGCTGCTGCTGCATAATCCCAGCGCCATTGTGCATGACGAATTCCCATCAGGATTTCTTGCATTTCATCTTCACTAGCTTCTAAATCCCAGGCTTTTTTGGCTTCAAGGTGTGCGCGAACAATAAGCTCTTCCAATTTGTCACGGTTTTCAATGACTTTATCCTGTCGGTCAAATACATTTTGCAACAAGGTCGCAGTTTCTTCACGGTGGCAAACCTGACAGGAATTAGCAACATTGTTCAATGGAGATTGAATGTGGTGATCGGTAAATTTCTGTCCACCCTCTGATTTGTATGGCATGTGGCAATCGGCGCACGAAACACCACGTTCGGCATGGATTCCCTGCTTGTAAATTTCATATCCCGGGTGCTGGGCTTTCAGCATCGGAGCTTTACTAATGGCATGTGTCCAATCGCTGAAATTCATTTCGTCGTAATATTCTTCGGCGGCTTCCACTGTCATTCCTTTCTCCCATGGAAAGGTGAGGTATTGAGCACCACCAACTGTGTTTTTGTTGAAGTAATATTCTACGTGGCATTGAGCGCAAACCAAGGAACGCATTTCCTGGTGAGTGGCTTTATTAACATCTTTTCCCATTTTCTCAAATGCTTCGACCAATGCTGGTCGGGTTACGCGAAGATTCATTGTTTCCGGATCATGGCAGTCCGCACAGCCAATCGGATTTACAATCTCGGAACCCAAACGAGCCCATTTCCCTTTGTAAAACTCGGCTACTCCTTCTTCCTGCATCACGCGAGGAACATCCGGGCTCTTACAAGTCCAACAAGTCGATGGCATGGGGCCTTCATCGGGGCCGTCCGGAGCACCAGTTCGCAGCGTTTTACGGATGTCTTCCACTGCATAGTAGTGACCTCTACCTTGATTATAATCTTTGGAAAAACCATACCCAGCCCAAAGTACAACAAGCCGAGGATCAACTTCGAGCATGTCGATCATGGCATTTCCATTGTATTTACTTTGGAATGAAGTATCTGCCGTCTGGTAATACGACTGAAATTCTCTTGGAAAGTTTTCTCCCCAGACCTCGTTGCGAGGTTCAAATTCCGACAACTTCACTTTAGGTACATTAACGAAACTGGCTTCAGCCCGGCGTTCCATGATGGAGGAAGCCAACAGCCCAAGCAGAAAAACGACAAGGATGGTAGCTGCGAAAAGAAGCCATCCGATAATTGGTTTTTGTTCAATGGTAGTCTTTAATGGTTTCATTGTATTGATGATTTTTTAGTTATTGTCTAATTTTTTAATCCACTCAGGTACGGGGCTCTCAGGAAGAGGAACACGGGCGAAAGGCGCGCTTGATAAACTGTTGACTCTTCCGTGAGGGACTTCTCTATGGCACTCCCAGCACTTTCGATCGGTGCGATGCTCTTTATAATTTGAAATGCAGACTGATTGCTTGGCATCCATCAACTGTCTTTCGTGGCAACGCACGCAATTTTGATGGACGACTTCAGCACCTTCCTCTTTGATGAAGATTACCTGAGGTTCTTTTCGAAGGGTGAAAATGGTAGCATGACGCAGCCCATCTTTTGCCTTGAAGTAATATTTATTGAACACGTTGTTGTGTGGTACGTGGCAGTCGTTGCAGTTGGTCCACTCGCGGTGTGAACTGTGATTCCAGGTTGCGTACTGAGGAGCCATGATGTGGCAATTCACACAGGTTTTCGGATCGTCAGACAAATATGAATGGGCTTTGGATAAGTAGACGGATAATACAAAAAGTCCGGCAAAAATCCCTAACGCAATAATAACGGGAATTCTCCAGATTTTAGGCGGATGAAATTTTTTGATCATGTCAGGCTTGTTTTTTTTATTGCTTAAAGCTACGCAGGTCAATGGAGGAAGGTTGTAACCAATGTTACAAAACGTAACAATTCCGGGAAATATTTGAACGTTTAATCCTTATCTAGACTCATTCAAAATTACTCCTGTTTTGTATCAATTTGTTAATATTGGCATTTACGCTTGTACACAGGTAGTTAATGTTTGGGCTTCTTGTCTGGGTATTTATTAGTCTATAGTTTGAATTTCCAGCAAACGTTTTCTTCTACTTTTGCGGCTTGAATCAGAAACGATGAAACCGAGTTGTTTCATCGTTTCTTGTTGAAGTAAAAACAGAACAGACATGCGCAGAAGAATTATTTTAGCAGTTATCTTGCTCACTTCTTTTATAGTGGGACAGTCTCAGGAAAAGTTAAGTAAAGATTTTAATCTGGATATTTACGGGTTCGTGAGAAATGATTTGATTGTTGATACCTACAAAGGAATTGATGCAGGCTACGACTTGTTTTACTTGTTTCCTTTGTATGCCGGGCAAGATCAGAATGGGGAAGATATTAATGAATGTACTAGTGCAACGCTTTCAGCAATGTCGACCAGATTGGGAGTGAAAGTAGACGGTCCCGAGATTTTTGGTGCAAAGACGAATGCGGTTGTTGAGTTCGACTTTCTGGGAATCACCAAGTCGGAGCCTACCTTATTTCGCATCCGCCATGCCAATGTGACGTTTAATTGGGAAAATTCAAAACTGCTGGTTGGACAAACCTGGCATCCGTTCTTCGGCGGAAGCGCTTATCCGATTGTTGCCGGGTTAAATACGGGTGCCCCGTTTCATGCATTTAACCGTTCGCCACAAATACGCTACGATTATAATGTAGGCCAATTTCAATTATCAGTTGCTGCCGTTTATGAAAATCAATATACATCGAAAGGATTGGAAGCCGGTGGTTTCGTTACCGGTAATCAAGCTCAGCGAAATGCGGTAATGCCAGAACTTGTTTTAACCACAGAATATCATCATGCAGGTGTGAAAATTGGAGCAGGAGCTGAGGTGAAACGCATTAAGCCTTGTATGACTACTGTGGGAACTGAAGGCTCCTTTAAGTTGGACGAAACTCTGACTAGCGCGGGTCTTATGGCCTACATTCAATATAAAAAGGAAAAGTTTTCCATTTTGGCTAAAGGTTTTTACGGACAAAATATGACTCACTTGACACAGGTTGGAGGATATGGAATTACGTCAGTTGATGAAGCAACCGGAGCCATGACATATACGAACTATACCAATTACACCAGCTTGTTGAATATTGTTTATGGTGAAAAATGGCAGGTGGGTATGTTTTTGGGTTATGGCGCCAACCTGGGAACTGGAGAGGCATTGTATGAATATCCAACGACAGGAACTGCGCTTACTAAAGGTGTTTTGCCCAATGTTCAGGACTTGGCCCGGATTGCACCGCACGTTTCACTTAACCTGTCTAAAATTCGATTGTCTGCTGAATATGAAATGACTACAGCAAATTATGGCGTCGGTGGTTTTCAGTTCGACGATGGTTTATACGCCGACACCCATCGCACGACGAATAATCGCATTATCGCCGTTATGACATACTTCTTTTAATTCAGCCTGAGTTTATAGCTTCATAAAAAGCGAATTTCATTTTAGTCACTTTGCTCGAAACTCTTCTAGCAAGAAACTTTTAAAGGTTTTTTGTCTATAAAAAATCAATATTAAGTATCTTTATGCCCTTTCTGATGGATTTGACGTTTTAATCGGCTTTTTCTTTTAAATACGGTGGGGTAATCAGAAGACTCTTTAACTTTTTGATAAAATTAAAAATGATAAAGCGAAAGTTAAGCAGCAACGAAAAGTTTCTAATTAGTTTTATTATTGTGTTGATTGTTGCCATTGCTTTTAATTGGAAAGAATTTTCGAAACAGATAAAAGAGGTTTTCGACCAGTCGACACCAACAGAGCAAACTGTTGAATAAGAAAACCGTTGGAAGTCGATTTGACGTTGATGGATAAAATGAAGCTTAAATGATCTCACATTGTTGAGGTATTATATAAAATAAGTATGAAACGAGCATGAACTTTTTTAATCAAAAATTCACAAACAAGGATGATTAAAAAAGTTGATGTGAGAGCGGAGCGGTTCCATCCGTTCTCAAATTTTAAAGTAAGTTTTTAAA